>JASLNX010000154.1 GCA_030745815.1 archaeon | reverse complement strand
GGCGAAACAAGAAAACTTAGCAAAACCAAGAACTTTGTAGTAATGCAAATTCTTACAAAAGAAGAGGTTGGAAAGAAATGAAAGCAATTAGCAGTTCCATAACCAAAAGCCTGCAGCAGAAAAGCAGGTGCTTTTGTACAGACAACAGTGGAGCAAAAGAGGTTGAAATAATTTCAGTTTTCGGGATGACTGGAAGAAAAAGAATGCTGCCAAAGGCAGGAGTTGCAGATATGGTTAATGTTGTAATCAAAAAGGGACGACCAGACGTAAGAAAAAAGGTTGAAAGAGCAGTTATTGTAAGAGTAAAACAGGCTTACAGAAGAGCAAACGGATTACGAGTTTCATTTGAAGACAACGCAGTTGTATTAGTTGACGAAAAAGGCTTGCCAAAAGCAAGCGAAATAAAAGGAGTTGTCGCAAAAGAAGTTGGCGAACGCTGGCCAAAAATAGCTGGCCTAGCATCAGCAGTAATTTAAGGTGAATTAAATGAGTGTAACATCAAGCAAACCAAAGAAGCAGAGGAAATACTTCCACGATATGCCACTGCATAAAAGGCAAAAAAGTATAGCTGGAACGCTTAGTAAACCACTTAGAAAAAGCATTGGAAAAAGAGCCCTGCCACTAAGAAAAGAAGACAAGGCAAAAGTAATGCGCGGACAAAACAAAGGATTTGAAGGAAAGATTTCAAGAATAGATTATGTTAATAGACAGGTCTTTTTAGAAAAGCTTGTGAGGAAAAAAAGCGATGGAACAGAAAAGCCACTGCCACTTCATGCATCTAACCTTATGATTGTTGACATTGACAAAAGCGATGCAAGAAGGACAAGCAAGGGAAAAAAGGCCCAAAAAGAAAACAAAAAGCCAGTTGCAAAAGCTAAAAAGGGAAAAGCAGAAGCAACCACTGAAAAGAAAACAGAAGCAAAACCTCAAGAAAAAGAAAAAAAAGTGGAAGAGAAAAAGGAAAAACCAACAGCAAAAAAATCTGAAAAGAAAAAGGTGAAGAAAGATGGCAAATAAGGGAGAAAGCAAACAGCAAAAAAGGCTTAGCGTAAGCAGGGCAATAAAGACCCCTAGAAAAAAGCTTACTTGGATTCTAAGAGCAGACCCAGGACAGCACAAAAGAGATGAAAGTGTTCCCCTTGGAATTGTTTTAAGAGACATGATTGGAATTGCCGGAAATTTAAGAGAGGCAAAGATTATTTTGTTAAAGAAAGGCGTTCTTGTGAACGGAATTGCAAGAAAGACTCCAAAGTTTGCAGTTGGACTCTTTGACGTAATAGATGTTCCAATGCAAAAGAAAGCATTTAGAATTGTACTTGACAACAGAGGAAGGTTTGAACTACAAGAGATTTCTGAAAAAGAGAAGAGCATAAAGCTTTGCAAGATTGTTGGAAAGAAAACAGTCAAAAAAGGCCTTGTTGCGGTTGAAACAAATGATGGACGAACAATCTCAAGCAAAAAGAGTTCACTAAAACCAGGTGACTCAATCTTGATTTCAGTTCCTGAACAAAAAATTCAAAAAGAAATTTCTCTTGGAAAAGGTAAATTGGTTTACATTGTCGGCGGAGAGCACGCCGGAGAAATTGCAAAAATAAAAGAAGTAATTGCCGGAACAATGAAAAGGCCAAAGCTTGTTTCGCTTGAAGAAAAGGAACACAGTTTCCAAACCATCGCAAAAAATGTCTTTGTAGTTGGCGAAAGTAAACCAGAAATAAAATTGAAGGTGTCACAGGATGAATAAAGAAAACCCAATGAGACAAGTGCAGGTCGAAAAGGTTACCGTAAACATGGGAGTCGGCCAAACAGGAGACGCCATGAAAAAGGCCCAAACAATTATTGAAATGATTACAAACGGAAAGGCTGTACAAACCAAATGTAAAATAAAACAGCCAAAGTGGGAAATAAGACCAGGCCTTCCAATTGGACTAAAGGTTGTATTACGAGGCGAGAAAGCAGGGGATTTCCTAAAGAGGGCATTTGAAGCAAAGGAAAGCAGGTTAAACAAAAGAAGTTTTGATATGCAAGGAAACTTTGGATTCGGAGTTCACGAGTACATTGACCTCCCAGGCATAAAGTACGATCCAACTCTTGGAATAAGAGGCTTTGACGTACTTGTAACACTTACAAGGCCAGGATACCGTGTAAAAAAAAGAAAAATAAAGCGAAAAAAGCTTGGAAAAACACACTTGCTAAACAAAAGTGAAGCAGTTGAATTTGTACAGAAACAATTTGGAGTGGAAATTGAATGACGCGCGATGTTAGAAAAGAAAAAGTGGCGCGAAAATGCAGAGTTTGCGGCACAGGTAATGCAGTAATTAGAAAGTATGGCTTGATGACTTGTAGACGATGCTTTAAGGAAGTTGCCGAGAAAATCGGTTTTAGGAAGTACGATTAAAGAGGTGGATGGAAATGACAAGAATGGACCCGGTTGCAGACGCATTGATTAACCTGAAGAATAGTGACATTGCGTCAAAAAAGCAGTGTTTCTTTAGGCCTGCCTCAAAGCTTTTGGGAGAAATACTTCGCGTAATGCAAAAAAGGGGATACCTTAGCACATTTGAGTTTATTGATGATGGGCGAGAAGGAATTTACCGAGTTGAACTCATGGGCAAGATAAACCAGTGCCGAGCAATAAAGCCAAGGTACGCCACAAAAAGAAGCGGGTTTGAAAAGTACGAGAAAAGATATCTGCCTTCAAAGGACGTTGGAATATTAATCGTTAGTACGCCAAACGGTGTTCTAACACACAATGAAGCAAAAAAGCAGGGAGTTGGAGGAAGACTCCTTGCATATGTATACTAAAAAGGTAATTTGAATGATTAAGGAAAGCTATAAAGAAACAGTGCCACTGCCAGAAGGTGTGCAGGTCGAAATAGAGGGAACAAAGGTAACTCTTAAGTCCGGTGCTAACGAAAATGTCAGAAATTTCAAAGTAAAGGGAATTGAAATAAAAAAAGCCGGTGAGGGACTAGAAATAGAGGCACGCCCAGCCAAAAGAAAGATGAACGCAAAATTAAAAACAGTTGTAAGCCACTTGCACAACATGGCAAAAGGCCTTAATCAAGAATTTGAATACAAAATGACAATTGTTTACAGCCACTTTCCAATGTCAGTTAACATAAAAGGCAACATTGTTGAAATAAACAACTTTGCTGGTGAAAAGAAAATGAGACAAGCAAAGATTTTGCCAGGCGTTAAAGTAGTGATAAAAGGAAAAGACGTTACGGTTACAGGGCACGCAAAAGAAGCCGTTGGCCAAACCGCAGCAAACCTTGAAACAGCCACAAGAGTAAGAGGCAGAGACCGAAGGGTCTTTCAAGACGGAATTTTTATAGTGAGTAAGGGAAAATAGGTGAATTAAATGCCAGAAAAGAAAACAAAAAAAGCAGTTAAGCCAAAGAAAAAGGTCGAAAAGAAGACTAAGCCAGTGGCAAAGCCAAAGGCCAAGGAAGTAAAGAAGGCAAAGCAGGTTGTCAAAAAGGCCGACGCAAAACCGGTTAAAAAACCCGCAACTGTAAAGAAAGCTGCTGCAAAAAAACCAGAAGTAAAGATTAAAGCAAAGGAAAAAGCTGTTACTAAAAAGCCAACAAAGCCGGCTGCAAAAGCAAAAGG
>JASLNX010000153.1 GCA_030745815.1 archaeon | reverse complement strand
CGTGAAAGACCTATCCGATGGAAAGGCCGAGCTTGCTTTCCCCGTAAATTTAAGCTTAAACGAGGCAGCAGCCCACTACACCCCAAGCGAAGGCGATGAAACGGTTTTAGAAGATAAAGACTTGATAAAAATAGATATTGGAGTTCAAGTGGACGGCTTTATTGCAGACGCTTCTTTTTCAGTAAACCCAAACAATGACTGGGCAGCACTTATTGAAGCAAGCGAACTGGCATTGGAAAACGCTTTAAGCATGGCAAAACCTGATGTTGAAATTGGAAAAATTGGAGCAGAAATTGAGAAAACAATTAAAAGCAAGGGATTTAACCCAGTGCAAAATCTTACAGGCCACGGACTAGCGCAATACGAAACACATGTTGCCCCAAGCCTTGCAAACATTGCAAACAATGATGACAGGGTTTTAGAAGAAGGATATGCTTACGCATTTGAACCATTTGCAACAAACGGAGAAGGGGTTGTGAGAGAATCCCCACAGTCTGAAATTTTTGCAATAGCTGAACCAAAGCAGGTGAGAAACACTTACGCAAGACAAGTGCAGGCATTTATTTTGGAAAAATACAAGACTTTGCCATTTGCAGAAAGATGGATTTGGGAAAACATAAAAATGAACGAGTTACAGCAAAAGATTGCACTAAGAGAGCTTTTGAAAGCAAAGTGCATTAAGGCCTTCCCGGTTTTAAGGGAGCAAGAAGGCAAATTTGTTTCACAAGCCGAAAACACAATACTTCTCTACGATGGAAAAGCAATAAGGCTTGTAAAATAATCAAAGCGAATTTTGCAACAGTAAGCCTAATTAACTACCTTGCTCTTAAAAATTAGCGATGATGCCAGTTCAAATAAAGCAAGAGCACATTTTCTTTGCCGCAATATTTGTATCAACCTTTGTTGTAGCATTTTTGTTTAGCACAGTTTTCACTGTTGATTCACTATTTAGCTTTGAATTAGAGGAAATATTTAGCAGGCTAACAAGCCTTTCCTTTATCCTATTCCTTATAATTTCACCGGCGGCAATTGCGCTAATTACAATGTTTAGCAAAAAAACAGAAAAGAAAATAGCAATAGCCTTTTCAGTTGGAGCAAGTGCAGCAGCATTAATACTTGCAAACATTCTGTTTCCAACGCTCCGAGGCTTCGTCGCCGTACAAGTTTTATACATAATTTCTATTCCTGCGATGATTGAAACAGCAGCACTAAAATTTAACGAACTAAAAAAGTGGGTTGCTCCTCGAACTGTAATGACCACAAGCAAGAGAGCAATAATGCTTACTGGAATTGGGCTTGTTGTTCTTTCAGCAATGGTAATAATGCCCCAGCAGGAAGAATTTGTTGAAAAACTTGAAATAAAACTTTTAACGCCAATGCTTGAAGGCAACCGACTGCAAAGCCAGGCAACTGACTCCATTGCAGACCTTCTGGTTAAAAGCCACAGAATGCAAATAGATGAAATTACTTCGCTTCCAAACTTTGACTCGCTGGAAGAAAGCACGGACGAAAACGCGAAACTTTTTCACCTGCAAATGACTTCGCTCCAATCGGAAATAAACAAAAGAGAATCCAGTGAAAAAGTCAAAGAGGAAATGGCAAACGGACAAGACCCGGTTGACCCAAAAGAAATTGTAAAGATTGCAAAAGAGGCCATTCCGGAAATGCAACTAATTGAGCAACTGATATGGTTAGTTTATGGCTTAATGCTTGCAGCTGGCCTTTCATTCCTTGGGAGCTTTGTTATAACTCCGCTCTCAATGCTTTACGCGATAATCATTGAAAAGACACTAATTAAATAATTTCGGAAGCGAATTGTGTCCAATGTCCCCGTAGTGTAGTGGATATCACGCTGGCTTGCGGAGCCTGTAACCCGAGTTCAATTCTCGGCGGGGACGTTAAAGAACTTTAAAAACTCTTTTGAAAAGAGAGTTCTTTAAAGCAGGGGTTTCCGAGCGGTCAAAGGAGCCAGGTTCAGGGCCTGGTGGCTTAGTGCCTTCAGGGGTTCGAATCCTCTCCCCTGCATTTAATTAGAAACCAAAATCATATCCTTTCAAATCAAGCTCTTTGGTCATTTGAAGGATTTCTTTTTGAATGCTTTTGTTAACTGGAACTCCCTTGTCTTTTCGTTCAAGCCAGGCAAGGTACTCTTTTTCCCCTGCAGTGTAAATTCTTTCCTGGCCTGGGGCCTTCTTTGAAGCCCTCAAAGTTCTTAGAATGTCTCCTGTTGTCTTCCTGAATTCGTCAAGGTCGGTAAAAGCGGAAACGTCAATTGCAATGAAGAAATGGCCCAAATTTACACCAGTTATGCCCTTTAGGAATGCAGTCCCTGAAAGCGCTGCTGAAAGAATCTCTACAACCGTACAATAGCCATAGCCCTTGTGCCCTCCTGTGTCCTCTCCAATTCCGCCAAGTGGAAGCAGACTTGCTTTTCCCTGCAACATTTTTTCAAGAATTTCGTTTGAATCAGTCATTGAGTTTCCATCCTCACCAACAACAAGCCCTTCTGGCACCTTCTTTCCGGTTCTGGCAGCTATCTCTACTTTGCCCCTCTGGATTATGGAAGTTGCACAGTCTAGAACAAATGGAAAATCCTCATCAGTTGGCATGGCAAATGTAAGAGGGTTTGTCCCCATCATATTTTCCACTCCAAAAGTTGGTGCAACAGAAGGCCTGGCGTTTGTTCCGGCGATCCCAATCAATCCTGCCTCAGCAGCCATTATTGGATAGTAGCCGGCTATTCCATAATGGGTTGAGTTTCTAACAGCAACCATCCCCATTCCAAACTTTTTGGCCTTTTCAATTGCAAGCTCCATTGACTTTTTGGCAACAACATGGCCCATTCCCACATGGCAATCAACAACAGCTGTAGTTGGGCCTTCTTTAATAATCTCAAATTCAGTAACAGGCTTTTGCATTCCACTCTTGATTCGGTCATAGTAAATTGGCTTAAGGCGTTGCACTCCATGAGAATCGATCCCACGCTTGTCCGCGGTAATTAATACATTGGCACTAATTTTTGCATCATCTTCTGGAACGCCCACTCCCTTAAATACGTCAACCATAAACTTTTCCATTAGATCAAAATCAACCCAAACACAATCTTCGTAGTTTGCGTCGTCTTTAGAGGAACTCATTGTAGTAAATATTTGGAAAAAACATTTATTAACCTCTTTGAAGCTATTTGTTGCAATGCCTTCCATGCTAATTAAACTGGGAAAAGAGGATGTAAGAGTTGTTCTACGAGACCTTGGGACAATAACCGAGTGGAGCAGTTTAACATTTATTGCGCCACTGCTTGTTGCCCTCTTTTACTTTGAAAGCGTTTCAATTGTTGTAAATTATGTTATTGCAGGAGCGCTTGCGTTTGCAATAGGCCTTGCTTTAAAAAACGCTTTTGCCCCAAAACTTGAAACAGATTTAAAGCACGCTTTTCTAACAGCCTCTTTATTCTGGCTGCTTTACTGCGCCATTGCAGCAGTCCCGTTTGTTTTAACCCAAGGAATGCCATTTTTACACGCTTACTTTGAAGCAATGTCTGCTCTTACAACAACCGGATTAAGCGTTATGCGTTTTAGTATTGACTTTGCACCAAACTCTCTTGTTTTCTGGCGAAGCTTTCTTTCCTGGATTGGCGGAGTTGGAATAGTTGTTCTTGCATTAACAGGAGTACTAACAACTTACAGCAGAGCAAGTAAACTAAGTGTTGCAGAGGGAAGAGAAGAACGAATAAAACCAAATCTTAAAAACACAGTTAAGGAAATTTGGAATATTTACATTGGATTAACAATTGTTGGAGTGCTTCTACTTTACCTAAGCGGAATGGGGCTTTTTACCGCAATAAACTACAGCATGTCAGCAATAAGCACAACAGGAATGGATATTACATCTCAAGGCCTTGCAGGCGCCCACAACCTTGCAATTGACGCAAGCCTTGTTGTAATAATGCTCTTTGGGGCAATTTCATTTAGCGTTCACTATCTTATAATAAAGAAACGAAATTTTGGGGCGGCAATACATGATGCAGAATTCAAAGCAATGGTTTTGTTGGGGCTTCTTGCAGGATTAATGATTCTGCCAAAAATGATGCTCTTGTATGGAAGCAATATTATTGGAATAAACCAAGCTTTCTTCCATGCGTTTTCCGCATTAACCTGTGGAGGATTCGCACTTGTTGCAGCAACAGACGTAATGAAGTGGGACGACTTCATAAAACTGGTTTTAGTGGCAGTAATGTTTATTGGAGGGTCAGCCGGAAGTACAGCAGGGGGAATAAAGGTCTCAAGGTTCTTAATTTTTATCAAGTCAATTTACTGGCGAATTAAGGAAGCAATTTTGCCGGCAAAAAGCTTTTTTGCCAAAAGATTTGAAGGCCGAAACCTGGAACTTTCAGAAATAAAGGAAGTCAACCAGTTTATTCTGCTCTGGATCCTGTTTATTCTAATTGGGTCAATGGTTTTAACACTTCACGGTAACAGTTTAGCAGACAGTGTTTTTGAAGTTGTTTCAGCGCAAAGCAATGCAGGAATTTCCACAGGAATTGTAAATCCGGATATGCCTCTCTCAGTTGAAATCATGCTAATAATAAACATGTGGGTGGGTAGACTTGAAATAATTCCAATACTCTCAGCCATTGGATTTATGCTATCAATGCGGCATTCAAGGCGATAAAAAAAAGGTTTTAAATAGGTGAAAGGACTAATTACTTAGGAGACTAAAAATGTACATACTAATTGTTGGAGCGGGAGAAGTTGGATACTACCTTGCCCAGCTTTTGCTAGAAGAAGAGCACGACGCAGTTGTTGTTGACAAAAGCGCTGAAAGATGCGACAAAATAAGTAGAGAATTAGATATTGTTGCCACACAAGGAGACGGAACAGAACCACACCTGTTAGAAAAAGCAGGAGTAAAGGAAGCTGACGCAGTTGTTGCATTAACCGGACAAGACGAAACAAACATGATTATTTCACTGCTTGCAAAAGAACTTGGAGCAAAGCAGGTTGCAGCAAGAATTTCAAAAGTTGACTACGACGAACAGGTCTTGAAAAAACTTGGAATTGACATAGTAATTCACCCAGAAGCAGCTGCCGCAGGATACATTGC
>JASLNX010000152.1 GCA_030745815.1 archaeon | reverse complement strand
GCAAAGAAGAAGAAAAAATAGCTCTTTTTAAATTGCCTGCAGTATTATCCACGCTTCAATTAGTGCTCCAATAAATAAAAACCCAAGCGCAAGAAGCAGGGTAACAATTGCGTCCTTTGCAATAACTGAAAACTCGTGTGTTCGGTGCTTTTCTTTTATTACGGCAACGCCAATTATTCCTCCGGCAATTGCTCCAAAGAAGTAACCCAGGGCCTCAGGCAGGCCATGCGGTAATAAGCCCAACCCATTGTAAACTCCTGTTAAAAATGCTTGAGCAAAGTTTCCTTGCACAACCATTTGCTGTAGTATGTCCTTTCCAATTACAACACCTATTACTGAAGCGTTCCAGCCGATTAAAAACACGGCTCCCGCTCCATAAATGAACGAAAACAGAACAGATAGAAGCAGCACAAAGCTGTTGTTGTAAAAAATTAACAGGAACCAGCATGAAAAGTTGCTTTTGCACGGGCCATTGTCTAAAGTAAAATCCCCTGTCATTTTACTCTTAAGCTTTTCAATTCCACCAAGTGCGTTTTCCTGTTCTTCAAAAACAACACCTCTAACGTCCCCTGGTAAAAAAGCGTACCAGAAGGCATAGCTTAAAATTAAGCCAATAAAGAACCATGCGTAAATTTTTACCACTGTAAAATGTCTTTCAATAAAGTTTGGGGTCCAGTTGTTTGATTCCGCTTCAATTGCCTCTTCTTTTACAAAAATTGAGTGCATTACTGGGACCAATGCAATTGTTACAAACGCTATTCCAAGAATGCTGCTGCTTCCAGGAAACGTATAATATGCAATCCATAGCCCTGCAGAACTAATCAGAATTGCAATAAAAAGCATTACAAGGGGGTGTTTCATTAATTCTTTTCCAGACACCAGGGACTCAAGAACCATGCCAACACCTTGATTTAAATAACTAGCGTTATTAGAATATATAAAAGAAACTATATAAGCAAACTGCTTTTTTGGTGATTTTTA
The DNA here is from genome assembly GCA_030745815.1 of archaeon. Classification (GTDB taxonomy): domain Archaea; phylum Iainarchaeota; class Iainarchaeia; order Iainarchaeales; genus JAFCCZ01. The sequence goes on along the minus strand of JASLNX010000152.1, from coordinate 2,076 downwards.
TGAAGAAAAAAACCGTTTTGCCAGGCGACTTCCTAAGTACTGAGGAAGAATTTGAGCCAGGGCACAATGCTTTTCTTGACGAAGGAGATATTGTGTCAGATGCCATTGGTGAGCCAGTTGAAGACGGTCAGAGAAAAACAGTTTCTGTTCAGGCCCAAAAACCACTTGTTGTAGTTCGTAGAGACGACATTGTTCTAGGCAAGGTTGAAACAGTAAGGGACAGCTCAGTTACTTTAAGTATTATGCCTGAACCTGTTGAAAAGGGCAAAAAGGTTCTAACCCACGGAAGAGCGTCTCTTCCAATTAGAATGGTTAGTAGGGATTATGTGGAAAAACTTTCAGACATGTTTAGAATAGGCGATTGGATTAGAGCAAAAGTGGCAAAAGTTGAACCGGCCGGAATTGATCTTAGAACCGACGAGCCAGGTCTTGGAGTAATTCGAGCTTACTGCACAAAATGCAGGCAGCCACTTCAGCTTTTTGGAAGCCAGCTAAAATGCCTTAGCTGCGGGCGAACTGAAGAGCGAAAAATTTCAGATGATTATTCACTTAAATAATTTCCCGGAGGAGATTAATTGGAAATAGAGATAACTAAGGAAGGCAAGAACACTGTAGAATTTGTCATCACAGGTGAAAGGCACACCTTTCCAAATCTTTTAAGGAGTGCACTTTTAAAAGATGGTAAGGTAAAGTTTGCTGCATACAAACTGCACCACCCAACTGATACCCAAGCACAGTTTGCACTTTCAACCGAGGGAAAGACGCCAAGAAAAGCCCTTGCCGATGCCCTTAAAAGAATTGAAGCAGACCTTTCAGATTTCAAAAAAGAAGTCAAAAAGGCCTTCAAGTAATTTAAGGAATTTAAGGTAAAGGAAAGCAGTTGTGTTCTTGAAACCGACGAAAGCGGCGTAACAATCGGGGAGATTACATATCCGTGATTGAAATGATGGAAAAAATTTCAGAGTTTAGAAAAAAACTGAAATGGCTTGATCCATTCACCTATGTTGACCATTTTCTGCTTCCAAAAGTTCACGCATTAAACAAAAACATGCAGTACCTTGTTTTTGTTGCGACCTACTTGCTGCTTGTTATTATTATTTCCACAGTTATTGGAGTTGTCCCATTCTTTCTTGCTCTTATCACTTTGTTTTATGCCTGGCTTTTTTTCTTTGAAAAAAATGAGGCAGTTGATTGGGGAGTTTACCTTCTATCAGCCTTTGTTTTTGCCTGGGCAATATATTCAGTTTTTGGCCTTGCTCTTGGAACATCAAGCCCGTTTGTTATTGTAATGAGCGGTTCAATGGAACCGCTTTATCACAGAGGAGACGTAATAATTCTTCAAGGGGCTTTTTTTAACTCAATCACCGCGCCAGAAACAACCCTGCAGCAGTCCTTAAACCAAACTCCATTTGACTCCTTTGCCAAGTCAAATGACTCACAGGGTCCAAATGGCCGGCTGATTGAATCAATTGAATTTAACAACGGCGAAACACACCAAATAACCCAAGATGGTAGTATTATTGTTTACAACAGCCCAAACATTAACAATGCCTCAGGGCCAATAATCCACAGGGTTGTTTCAAAGATTAACGCCCAGGACGGAAAGTTTTTCCTAACCAAAGGCGATTCAATTAACAACAACACAATTGACCAAGACTGTGGCCGCACAATTTATGGTGTGCCTGAAAAGGACAACTGCATTATGCTCTACTCTGTAAAAGAAAGTGAAATTGAAGGAAAAGCCCTCTTTCAAATACCAGTAATCGGGTGTGTAAAACTATGGCTCTTTGACAACCTTGCATCCCTTATTTCAACAAGAGAATTACCCGAGCACTTTAGTGGCATCTGCTGAAGCAGTTTATTTCCCGCGAATGGCTCTTAGCGTTCTAATATTTGCCCTTGCGCCGTTAGCAAAGGCATCAAATTGTCGTAAAATTTTGTATGTTGCTTCAACATTAGTTCTTTGATCTAGTTTATCCATTAATTCGTTTCTTCTTTCAACAAATTGCTCTAACTGGGCTTCTGCTGCATCAATTTCCGTCACAACCGCTAATTCCTTTCTTCTATTTATTTTCT
>JASLNX010000151.1 GCA_030745815.1 archaeon | reverse complement strand
TGGAGAACAATCAAAACAGGTCAAAGGAGCAGGGGCTGAATGCCCAGTCTGTAAAACAGAACTTGACAAAATCAAAAAGGAAAGCATTGCTAGAGAAAACGCTGAAAGCGTTGCAGGGTTAGAGGGGAAAAATAAAAAATTGCAAGAGAATATTTTAGCACTTAAAGTTGAAAGTGAAAAAGGGGAAAAGGAACTTGGAACCGCAAAGCAAAATGTTGAGAAACTTGAAGAGCAAGTTGGAAAGCTTGGCAGGCTTCTTGAAATTTCCAAAAAAATGTCGGAAAAAAGGAAGCAAGCTAAAGAACTTGAGAAAGAGGTTTTGGTAGCAAAAGAAAAGCTTTCAAAGCTTGGATTTAATGAAGCAGGGGCAAAAAAAACCAGGGACTCACTTGTAAGAACAAAAGCAGAATCGGAATCAAACAAGCGAGAGCAAACAAGTGCCAAAGAAGTTATTGCAGGAATTGAAAGAGAACTAGACAGCCTAAACAAGAAAAAGGAACAGGTAAAAGTACTTGAAGGCCAGGTTAAGGAAATTGAAGAACGCTGCGAAAAAATGATGCTGTTTGTGAACTCCCTGAAAGAAACCCAGGCTCAGCTGCGTGAAACACTTATTGAAACAATAAATGAAGCAATGGATAGCATATGGCCACAAGTATACCCTTACCAGGATTACACCAGCGCAAAAATGTCAGTTGAAAAGGGAAGCTATGAACTTGTAGTAAAAGACTCCACAGGAGAATGGGTTAGAGTTGAAGGAATTTTAAGTGGGGGGGAAAGGTCTTCTGCAGCAATATGTATTAGGATTGCTTTTTCGCTTGTTCTAACAAGAAACCTTTCGTGGATAATTTTAGATGAACCCACCCACAACCTTGATGGGAACGCTGTAAGCGCTTTGAGTACAATGATGCGAGAAAAACTCCCTTCACTAATTGAACAGGTTTTTGTAATAACCCATGATAAGGAAATGGAAAAAGCAGCATCCGGAACATTGCATGTGCTTAAAAGAGATAAAGAAAATGACAGGCCAACAGAGGCCGAGCAAATCGCTGTAGAAAACTAGCTTGCCTGCTTTGACATTGTTCTGGTAATAAAACCAGCCATAATATTTCTGTCAGTCTTTGAAAACTGCAATTCAAAAGCGTCTATTACCCTTTTGTTTTTCTCAAAGTCCTTGGAAAATTTGCCAGGGAACATTTTGATAAGAGTTTCAGCTCTTGCCTTAATTGCCCTTGGAACCGCTTTACCCAAAAATAACCACCTATTGTAAATTAACAATTTCTGTTTTGCCGCT
>JASLNX010000150.1 GCA_030745815.1 archaeon | reverse complement strand
CATCATAATTTGCTCTGGAAAAATAAAGAACAGCGAAACAATTGCAACCGAGATTACAAACGAAATTCTTGTGGCAATAAGTGAAGCCCGTTTTGCTCGCTCAAAATTTTTTGCGCCAACGTTTTGGCCAACAAAACTTGTTACTGCTGAAGAAAGACCAACCATTGGCATTATTGCAACAGACGCTAAGCGCATTCCAACACCGTAGGCAGCAATTGCAAAGCTTCCAAATGCCCCAACAAGAGACATTAACAGCATAAAGCCTAGAGCGGTAAGGGTTTGGGAAGCCGAAGCAGGCAGCCCAACAACAATCATTCGTTTAACGCACGCAGGCCTTGGCTTAAACTCCTTTAAAGAAAGTGAAATAACAGATTTTGATGTGTAAATGTATGAAAAATTAAGGAAAGCCGCAAGAACTCTTGCAAAAACAGTTGCAAGAGCAGCTCCCTTAAGACCCATTGCAGGAATTGGTCCAAACCCAAAAATTAAAATCGGGTCAAGAATAATGTTTAAAACAACCGAAATTCCCAAGTACTTCATTGGGGTTTTGCTGTTTCCCTGAGCCTTTAGAATTGAGTCGGAAATGAACCACGCAAACATGAAAATCATTCCAATAAAAATCAAATTAGAGTACTCAATTGCAAGGGGAAGAACTTGTTCGTCTGCTCCCATAAAAGTAAAAATTTGCGGAGAAAAAACAATTCCAAGAGCAGCAATTGTAACCCCCAAAACCATTCCCAAAATTATCGCGTGCTCTGCAAAATTGTTTGCACTATGAGCATTTTTTTCACCAAGAGCCTGAGCAATTAAAGCATTTGCTCCAACCCCAAGACCACTTGCAATTGCAATAAAAACAAAGACAACCGGAAAGGCAAGGGACGCAGCTGCTAGTTCAAGCGGCCCAAGCATTCCAACAAAAATCGTGTCAATAATATTGTAGGCAGTATGAAGCATCATGCCAAGAACAATTGGCAAGGCAAAGAAAACAAGCTTTCTTCCAACGCTTCCTTCAGTAAAATCTTTGTGCATGAAAAAAGAAAGTGGGAAATCCTTTTTAACAAAATTAATTCTTGCCCACAGCCCAATCAGTTTCTTTTAATTTAATTCCCCTTCCCAATTTCCTTATGAAAACGGAAAAAGGTTTCTCAATTGCAGACTTGAAAATGAACAACCGCCTGGTTCTAGCACCAATGGCGGCAATTTCCGATTTGCCGTTTAGACTGCTGTGCAGAAAGCAGGGAGCAAGCCTTTGCTATACTGAAATGATTAATGCGGAGGCTGTTGCAAGAAACAATAAATCTGCTTTTAGGCTGGCAGAGTCTCATCCAGACGACCAACCGCTTGGTCTGCAGCTTTTTGGAGCAAGAGTTGAGTCAATGGAAGCGGCTGCAAAAAAGCTTGCTGGAACTGAAAAATTTGACTTCTTTGATTTAAACATGGGTTGCCCTGATGGACGAGTTTTAAGGCAAGGGGCAGGAGCAGCTCTTCTTCGAAGGGAGACGCGCGCATGCGAACTTGTTAAGGCAATAAAGGAGGCGGGAAAGCCTGTTACTGTAAAAGTAAGGCTTAATCCAAACGTACTGAATTCAATTAGGGTTTGCAAGGCCCTGGAAAAGGCAGGAGTTGACTGCATTACAGTTCACGGAAGAACAGTTAAGCAAAAGTATTCTGGGCCGGTTGACTTTGTTTCAATTAAGAGAATTACAAAAGCTGTTTCAATCCCGGTTATTGCAAACGGAAACATTCGCTCAAGAAAAGACGTTAAAATTACGCTGGAAAAAACAGGAGCTGCAGCAGTAATGATTGGAAGAGGGGCAATTGGAAACCCTGGAATTTTTGCAGATCTTCAAGGGCACCTGGCAATAAAGCCAATTAATGCAATGTTTAATTATTTGAAATTGTTTGAAGAGTTTGGAATGGACAAGTTTGGGCGAAAGAAAACTCAGGTAATTAGGTTTCTTACAAAAGTAAAAAAGCAGCAGGTAATTGAACTTGTTCAAAAAGCTGGAACAGAGGAAGAGTTAGAGCAAGCGCTTGCTGAATTGAAATGAGTTGCCTGCAGTAAAGAAAAACAGTAACTTTTTCCAAAAATTTGCCAAAAATTCACTGTTAGTTTGCTTTTTAAGCTTATGCTGGTCAAAGTATTTATGCTGTATTTAATGCAGTAAAAAACCAAAAAAGGTGTAAAATCAATATGAGTGAAGACAAATTTGGCAGAGAAATGCATAAGGTAACTTGCTCTGAGTGCGGAAAGGAAACAGAAGTTCCTTTTAAGCCAGACGGCGAGAGACCAATTTACTGCAGAGACTGCTATATGAAACACAAAAAGCCAAGCGGTAACTACTAGTTCTAAAAATTATTTTTAGATTCAATCTATTTTCTATTTCTTTATTTTTAATTGAGTTAGCCGAAAGGCTGGGCAAGGTAACAATTAAATTCTTCCGCGCTGCAATCTATTCATGCCAAAACAGAAATTTCACCGGCCGAGAAATGCTCCCGGAACCGGAAGACAATCAACTAGAAACCGAGGTGGCGGTAAGCGCCAGGCACCGGTAATAATCCCAAAGATTGTGGCCGGAAGAAAAGGCCAAAGGCATCAAATAACTTTTAATCCTGCAACAAATCGTTTTATTGTTGCAGGCGAAGAATTTGTTTTTGAAAGACGCGACTCAAAACTCACCCTCTTTCGTGTTGTTGGCGGAAAAAAGGACCCAAGCAATTGGATTGCTGCAGACTTACTGGTTGTTTTGGGTGAAAAGGACCGCAAATTGGAGAGTGAAACAATTGACGGAAAGAAAATTCACCTTTCAAGCATTGGCATTATGTCAAACAGATCTAATTTATTAGAAACAGATGGAAGAAGACCTTTTGGAGAAAGAAGAGTTCTACCATTGTTTCTTTCATATCTTACCCTCAAGGGAGCAACGCATGCTTACGCTAGAGCGCCAAATATACGGACTTATTACGAGCAAAATGGGTATGGATGGAATCCACGAGTAAATGCCTTTGAAAAGGCCTTGCCAAGAATGCCCTGAAATAACGAGTTCCGCTAGGCAAAGAATTAAATTGCTCTACTTGTTAATTATTTTTCATGGGCTTTTTTGTTTACCTTTTAGAGTGCAGGGACAAATCGCTTTACTGCGGTTACACAATTGATGTTAAGGCTCGGGTGGCTACGCATAACAAAGGCAAGGCAGCAAAATACACTAGGCCGCGTAGGCCAGTAAAACTTGTTTACCTTGAAGAAAAGAAAACCAAGGGAGAGGCACTAAAGCGGGAAGCAGAAATAAAGTCTTTTAGCAGAAGCCAGAAGTTGGAATTAGTAAAATCCAGGGAAAACAATTAAATTGACCAACCCCCCTAATTACTGTATGCCAAATCCAAAACCTTAAATGTAAGGGTAAATTCCCTAATAGTTTGTCGGCAGCAATCTATTATGCTGTTGCAAGTTATTTCAAATCTTTTGTCACTAAACGTTTCGTGGTTTGTTGATCTATCTCTTGGTAATTTGTTTTACCTGTTTGCATTTATTGCGGTAATGCACATTTTCATGAACGGAAAAGGAGTCTTGAAGGGATTTGTAGTTCTTTGCCTTATGATCTGGTTTTGGATGGATTTTGCGGCAGTTAGTGGGGCAACTTTATTTGTTGGAGGACTTCTGGCATTTTATTACATTTCAAAAATGGCTTTGTTAATTTTTGCAGAGTCAACGCCCAAGCTAAAGCAAAAGCTCATAATTGTGTCAGAACTGCAATTTATTGGAGCATTTGTTTTGTACAACCTGTATTTTGTGTGATTGAATTGTTTAAGAGAATATGGAAAGCAGTGGCCATTACGCTAACCGCAGTAATTTTGCTGGAGACGGCTCACGCCAGCGGAATAAATATCTTTCCAGGCTTTGGGTTAAACGCGTTTACAACCGGGTACATTTTGCTTGGAGTGGCGCTTGAGTCTGTTTACATGAGCTTGTAAAAGAAACCCCTAAAACTCTTTCCCAGTTTAATTGAATTGGTTTTTATGGAGTGGAGAAAAATAAGAGAAGGAATCTCTGCAAAACATCTTGCAAGGGATGAAAAAAGAAACATTCAAATGGACCTAATGAAGATTTCTCCAAACTGGAGTGATGTAACCCACTGGCACGACGACATTGAGTGGGTTTACATTCTTGAAGGAAGCCTTGAAGACGAAAGAGGAAAGCACACTGCAGGCGAATTTGTATTAAACGGAAAAGACGCTGAACACAAGCCCTGGACAAAGGAAGGCTGCCTTCTTTTGATTGTATGGTGTGGAAACGTGAGACGGGAAAAATAATTATCTAAGAATTTCTTGCACTAATCTTGGGGGGTAAGAATTAAATTGCCGTGCAACCTAATTATTCTTACATGCCTTCTCAAAAAGTGGTTGTTACTGTTTTTGCCTACAATGAGGAAAAGACATTGCCTAAGACTCTTGGGATTCTCAATGGGTTTAAGAAGAAGGGGATAGTTCACGAAATAATTGTTATAAACGACGGCAGTACTGATAAAACCGCAAAGGTTGCAAAAAAGTTTGGAGCAACAGTTGTAAGCAACAGGAAAAATTTGGGAAAACGCACAACATTTATCCCGGCTACAAAGGCAGCTCACCGGGCAAAAGCTGATATTATGATTATGCTTGATGCAGACATTGTACACTTTCCAGAGCAAACAATGAAAAATATGGTGAATGCCGTTTCCCCAGGAAAATATCACATGGCAACCGCACAGCAGTACGAGTTGCAGGGGGCCGGAACAAGCATTAGGACTGCTAAGAGAGTAAAAACCAGAAAGCGAAACGGCCAAAGGGCATTTAATATGAAGGCCTTGCAACCAGTCTTAAACGGCAACAAGAAATGGATTAAGGCTTTAACAATTAAGTGGGAGTCAACATCAGTTCTATACCGTCTTGCCCATAGTAATCCAGATCCAAACATACGTTCTGCGGCAAAGGGACTACTTGAGGAAATAGCCAAAGCTGTAAAACCGAATAACACACAGTTCTCAGAAATGCTGCGCAAGGTAAAACACCAGTCCAATTGGGGATTAGAGTATGCTCTTGAAAAACTCATTTTGCGAGGCAAAACAAGACTAAGATCAAAAATTTACACACTGCCACCATTCAGGGAAGCAGGATACCTTGCAGTTGAAGGCCAAAAAACATCTGACGATTTGTTAAAGGGCTATTTTAAACGAAGAAAAACTAAAGCAAAAGAACTTCGAAAAGAACTGGCTGCAAAAAGAAAGAAAGCAGAGCAAAATCGTGCAAAAAAGACTAGCCCAAGGGCTCGCAGAAAATAAACACAATTTCTCGAAAAGGATTACCGGAACAATCAGACTTCCACTTGTCCTATTTTTTTGAAAGCTTGCTTCCAACAAAGCCGCCAACAAGGCCTATTGCAAAGTTTATTAGGGCAAGAAACACTGCACCAAAGGCAACTGAAAAGGTAATTAGTGCTTTATACTCTTCAAGTGACATTTTTGAAAAGAAGTCGCCGCCATATTTTGCAGCCTCAGCCATCTGAATAGTCCACGCGGCGTCAGTCATTAACAGTAAAGAACCAGCTCCCAAAATCATCAATATCAGGCCACCAATTGCTGCGCCAATTGCCGGAATAAATAAAACAGCCTTAAGGTCATTGGTCTTTTTTGCAATAAAAAAGCCACTTGGAGCGCTTCCAATTAAAGCAGGCAAAATAAGCAGGGCCGTAGAAAAGACCATTAAGCCAGTTGAAAGGGATATTTCCCCGCTTGTTGGAATTAGCAATTCTCCTACTAAGTCGCCTGCAAAAAACAACAAGGCAGTAAGAATTGCTGCTAACAACAGCTCTTTTAGAAATTTCTTAAACATCTTACTAGATAATTGCGCTTTTACTATTTTATTGTTTCGCTTTAAATTACTTATATGGTTAAGGCAATTATTTTAGATTTTGGCGGAGTCTTGGCTACAAGGGGTTGTTGGCCTGCTCTTGCTGAAAAGTTTTCAGCAAGCCTTGGAATTGACGAGCAATTAATCTTGAATCATTTGTATGGGCAAGAACATCCCCTTTTGCGAGGCAAGCAGTCAACCGCTGAATTCTGGGAACAGAACTTAAGAGGGATTGGGATTACCTTTGACGAGTTTGAGAAAGCGTTTGTGCACTGGTACCAGCTTAATCAAGAGGTTTTGAAGCTTGCGTTGGAGCTGAAAAAGAAATTTAAGCTAGTTATTTTATCAGACAACTTTGATGCGGTAACCCCCACAATTAGATCTGATCCTGCGTTAAAAATTTTTGACAAAATGTTTTTCTCAAACGAAATGCACAAAATCAAGCAGGACGCAGGAGTGTTTGAGGAAGTTCTTGAAAAAATTAAACTCAAACCAAAAGACTGTGTTTTTGTTGATGACCACAAAGAGAACTTTGTGCGCGCTAAAGAACTTGGAATAAAGTGCGTGTTGTTTACTGGAGTTGAAAGCATAGGGGAATTGGAGTAAAGGACTAATAGTGGAACAACCCTTCTTCCGAAACCATAAAATAGGGGTTTGACCATACTATCTATTGTTGTTCTCATTTTGAACGTATTTTGAACGAATGTTATTTATTGGAGGTAATTCTAGTGGTTAAACGAAAACTTTCTGATTTGTTAGATGAAGCGACTAAAAGCAAGTCGCCTAGTTTCTGGCATGCAAGACTAACCGAAATGCAAGTTTT
>JASLNX010000149.1 GCA_030745815.1 archaeon | reverse complement strand
TAATCAAAAAAGTAAAGCTTGCAGCTGGTTCCTGGGGAAAACTCAAGGGCCTTATGTTTGAAGACGGCAAAAATTTTGATTACGCACTTGTTTTTGCACTGGCACGCGAATCAATTACAATGGCAACAATTCACATGATGTTTGTTTTCTTTCCAATTGACGTTGTTTACCTTAATAGTGAAAGAAAAGTTGTTGATATTGTTTCAGGCCTAAGGCCTTTTACGCCTTCTTACAGTCCGAAAAAACCAAGTCAGTTTTTTGTAGAACTGCCAGAGGGAAAAACCAAGGAAGTTTCAATTGGTGACGTTTTGGAGTGGTAAAATTGTTGGAAATTGAGGCAAAAATTTTGGAAATTGACAAAAAAGATCTGGAAACAAAACTTCGTAGGCTTGGCGCAAAAAAGACTAGGGAAAGAAAGGTAGAGTCTCAATTTTTTGACTTTTCCAAAAACTCTTTGAGAAAAAAGGGAACGATTTTAAGACTTCGATTGGATGGAAAAAAGGCAATGCTTGCTGTTAAGAAAAAGAAAGGCAAGGCCAGTCTAAAAGAGCTTGATGAGTTTGAAGTAGAGGTAAGCGATTTTAAGGAAACGCGCAGAATGCTTTCACTAATTGGTCTAAAAGAGAAGAGTTCAATAACTAAAAAGCGGACTTCGTTTAAACTTGGGCGTACTGGAATTGAAATTGACAAAATTTCTGGGATTCCTTACTTTGCTGAAATTGAAGCACCTTCTGAAAAGCAGGTTGTGGCGATGGCCAAAAAGCTTGGTTTTTCTAAAAAACAGCTGCTCTCTTGGAGTATGTTTGACGTTCTAAGGCACTATAAAAAGAAGTAAACTAATTAGTCAAGAACCATTCCAACGTATTTTTCCTTGCAGGCATGGGAACAAAAGCTATGGTAGTAAAGGTGGCCAGCGTGCTCTTTGTCAACCTCTTTTCCGCACTGTAAACAGACCTTTTTAACTGCTGGAAGATTGTTTACAGAACTCTTTTTGATGTATTTTCCAAGATCCATTAAAGCACCTGAAGGCAATTAAAAAACTACTAATAGATTTTTCACATGAACTTAATTTAAGGCTATTGTTTTTTTCCCGCAGGTTAGGCTGAAAAAATAAGAGGAAAGAAAAAATAGAGAATTTTTCTTTCCTCCTTTGCCTTTTTGCCTTCTTGTTACAGAATCCGGGGGTGATAAACCCGTCAATAGTAAGTGCAAGGCGATATATAAAACCACCTTGTTTGAAAAATTAACGCTTTTTTTAAATTCTTTTTAGAAAACCGAACTTTTTTAGCTTAAGGCAAAGCGCATTGCTGCCGGTGCAAGCCCCCAAAGCGATGGTTTCAGAAGCATTTTTTTAACAAACTTACTTGGTTTATCCATGTTTCCGTGTTCTT
>JASLNX010000148.1 GCA_030745815.1 archaeon | reverse complement strand
CTTCCAACAACTGGTTTTCCTGCAATCCATGCTTCGTGGAAGGCAAAACCAAAGCCTTCAATAATTGAAGTGGTTAGTGCGGCCTTACTTACTGCAAACAAATCAACAAGACTAAATTTTGTCACCTTCCCGCGACGCTTTTCCCGTTCTTCTGAACAGCTTATTACATTTGCTCCAACTCCAATAACAACTGGTAGGCCTTCTTGCCTTACAAACCGTTTTATTTTGTTGTCGTAAGTTACATCTGGTCCTGAATGCGCTTCAAGTGTAACAATAAGTTGAAAGTGATCGTCCAAATAGTTCAATGCATTTAGCAGGAAGATGGATTCCGCGTTGTTTTTTCTGCGCATGCATTTTAGCGGGCTTAACAAAATCTTTCTTGCTGGGTCAAAAAAGTAATGGTTTTTCACGCTGTACTTTTCTATTGCTTCAATCAATCGCTTTTTGAATTTCTTTTTTGTAGTTATTGGTTTTGCTGAAAAGAAGTCAGTGTCAATACTGTTTGGTAAAAAGAAGATTCGTTTCTCGTTTACACCAGCTAACCTTAGGTTGTCTGCGTCCTTGCTGTTTATTGTCGCATAAAAGATGTTCCGGCTGTTTGGGTACATTATTTCTGCAGCAAACTCTTCATCCTTCTTGCCTGTGCAGTACTGAAGGTTTCGCAGCATTGCTGGACGTGAATTTTCTGCAAAATCGTGCACTTGGTTAAGAATCCAAAGAGGGGTTTTCAATTTTTCGCATTCCTCTGCTAAAAGTTTTATTGCGGCTGAGAGCTTTGGATTTTTTCCAAGAGGCAGGCCGTGGCAGTGTAAAATAAATGGATTTTCTGCGTTGCACTCTTGTAGGGGCAGTCGCCTAACAATCTTATCCTTTAACTTTTTTGCCGCCGCCAGAAACTCTTCTTTCCCTTTGTACTTGTGCAAATCGTAGTCCAGTTCTTTTATGTCAATTGTTTTAATTGAAACATTTTTAAATTTCTTAAAGTCTGGGCGTATTCTCAAATCTTCTGGTTTTGGCGCGGCCCAAGCGTTTGCGATTACAAAAATGTTAATTTTTCCTTTGAAGTACTGTAGAATTGAGTCAATACTGTTTTCAATTACAACTCTAACTCCAGCTGGAGCAAGGTGGTAGTGTAATTGTCCAATGTGCATTTTTTTAGGTAGCTTTTTCGTTGGCTTCAAATGCAAGATATCTTTTCGCATCTCTTTGGCCTCATGCCTTCTTTTTTAAGTAGGCTTTCATTCCCTGAATTAAATTTACTGGAGTTGGGTCAAGTCGATTAAGCATTGAAAGATAAAAGGCAGTTACTGAACCAAGATAGTTCATATACCAAGTGCTTGCAAGAAGACCACCTTTTGCACTGTCTATTTCGGTTACTGGGTATCCAATTGACCTAATTCTTTTTTTCATAAAGTTAATTCTTGCCTGCATTTTCTTTTCCTCTTTTGCTTGTCTAATAATGAAAAAGTGTCCTTTTCCAAGATTTAGTGAAGCATTAATTTCATTGTGCTGTAGTTCAGGTAGAACGTTCCAGTGACAGAATACTTTTGATATTTCGTTGAGTTCTGTTTGCCATCTCAAAGCCGAAACCTGCAGGCTTTCAGTAGCATAAATTACAGGAGTTTTCTTGTACATGAGCTTTGCGTTTGCTTTGGCCCTTGCAACTACTGCTTTTTGCGTTTTTTTAAGAACTCTAATAGTTTCTAGTACGTCCTTTTCAGTAAACGGACTTAGTCTCATTTTCTTCAAAACAGCAAGGGTCGAAAAGAACAAATAGCCAGTGGCTTGTCTTGGTTGGTAACCTCCGGGGACAACAATAGAGTTCTTGCACGCTTTTTTCAAGTATCCGTTTGATGTAACTCCAATTGTTGGAATTTTGTTCTTTTTAAGTTTCTTAAACAGTCCAATCGCTTCTTCGGTGTTGCCACTGTAGCTTACAATAATGCAGAGTGTTTTCTTGTCAACAAATTTTGGTAGAATGTAACCGTGCTCTACGAAAACTGGAATTTTTGATTTTTGGAAGAATAACTTTTGCAGCATTTCGCCCACATAGCCGCTTCCGCCCATTCCAGTAACAAAAATCTTTTCAATTCCTTTTACCTTTCTAAGCTTTGCTTTCTTTCCAATTTTCCAGCCTTCAACGCACTGCTCAGGAAATCCCATAATCTTTCCAAGGTAATCTCCGTTGTCATACTTTTTAATTAGCTTGTTCCAATCCATTGGCAATCACCAGTAATAGAAACTGCCTTTTAATTAATAAATATCACTTTTTGGCAGATTTTTTTGCAATCTCTTTACTTAGAACCGCGCTTATTTCTTTTCCTGAGACCCTGCCTTTTAATTCCTTCATGGCCTCTCCCATTAGTGCGCCAATTGCGCGCATTCCCTTTTCTTCAACAAGCTTTAAATTCTTTTCAACAATTTTCTCAACAACCGCGTTTATTTCCGTATCATTCACGTTGTCAACACTTGTTCCTGCGGCAATCTCTTCAAGTTTCTTTTCCGGGTTCTGCCCCCATTGTTTTAACAGGTCAATAAAAACGTCTTTTGTAATTTTTCCATTCTTTTCCGCAGCAAGAACTTCTCCAATCATTTCGTTTGAAATAATAATTCCCTGCCTTTTAAGTTGAACAGCTGTTTCAAGTAAAAGAAACGCAGCGGTAGTTGCATTAATTCCTTTTTCAATTAGATTTTCAAAAAAGCATGCTTTATTGCTTAGAACCATTTTTTGGGCAAGCTTTTCTCCAAGGCCCTTGCTCTTGTAAAGTTTTGCTCGCTCTTTAACCTCTAATGGTAGCTCTCCCTTGAGCGTTTTCAAATACTCTGCGTCAGCTCTTACGGTATCAAGGTCTGTTTCAGGATACATTCTTGCGGCCCCAGGGAGTGGTCTACTGTATTCTGTGTTGCCGTCCTCTAACGCATTTCTTGTTTCTTCTGGAACACCTTCTAAAGCAGATGCAATTCTTCTTGCAATAACCACAAACGCTCTTTCTGCTTTTTTCTTTTCTGCTTGCACTAAAACAAATGCGTCTTTATCGCTAAGTCCAAGAATTTTTCCAACCTCTTTAATTTCCCCGTCACTCACACCATATGCTGGCAGTTCATCACTGTGCAGTATTCCCTTCAATCCTGCTCTGGCCTTTACATATCCTGCCAATTCTGTTCCAAACCTTTTCCCTGGCTGAACCTCTTTTCCAAGAAGCCCTGCAAGGCCGTTAATCTTTGTTCCAAAGATTGTTTTTCCTTTCAAGAACTTACATTCGCTTGTCTTAAACACATTGCTTAATTCCTTTGCTTCAAGGTCAAGCTTTCCAATTTTTCTCAATTCAAGTTCTTTTTTTAGTTCAACTAACGCAACCTGCCTTTGAACCTCTCGTCTTACAAATTCGTCAATCATTTCAAGTTGTTGCACTCCCTTGATTTCAACTCTTGCGCCTGCTGCAATACTAATGTTTACGTCTTGTCTTATGGTTCCAAGCCCACGCTTTGCTTTGCAGGTTCGCCTAAATAGTTCTCCAATTTTCATTGCGCACTCTTTTACTTCTTCAGGAGTCTTCAAATCAGGCGCGGTTGCCAATTCTATTAAAGGGATTCCTGACCGATCAAGCCTGTAAACAACCATTGTTCCTTTTCTTTCAATTGGTCTGGCTGAGTCTTCTTCTAATGCAATACTTTGGATTCCAACGCTCTTGTTCTTGATTTTTATCTTTCCGCCAACTGATACTAGCATTGTTCGTTGAAAAGCAGAGGTATTGCTTCCGTCAACAACTGCTTTTCTCATTACAACCATTTCGTCCATTATTTTGGAACCTGCCATTAGTGAAATCTTTAGAACTGTTTCAAGCGCTTCCTTGTCAGCAGACAGGGGCGGGGCCTCATCTGCTTCAATTAAGCAAGTAGTATCTTGGTAAGCTTGGTATTCAAAGGTTAATTCTTTTTCTGATGCCTCAAGTGCTGCTGCATCAAATTCTCCTAATTCCGAGGCAACGGCCCGTAGTTTTCGCCTAAAGGTTATGTCTGGTTTGTCGTCTCGTAGAACTGATGAGCATCTGCAAAAGAGCTTGCCAGTGTCAAGCTGCTGATGAACTTCCAGCCCTGCTTTTAGTCCCAATTTCGCAAAATCAGTTACCATTTGAACCACTAATTAAAGGGGATGAAAAACGTTTTAATAGCTACTTCTCTAAAACAAGCTTTTCTCCAAGGGAGAAGCACTCTTGCATTGCTTTTTGGTTTTTTAGTATTCCCCACGACTTTTCTGCAGTGGCCTTTACTTGCCCTACAACCAGCATTCTATGGTCTTTGGCAAATTCCACTAGTGCATTTTCACAGAATTGAATGTTTTCCAAATCCTGTCCTCCAACAGAAACAGTTGCTGCTTTCTTGTCTTGTAGCCTTCTTTTTCCGCACAAAATGTTTGTTCTGTCCATAAAGTTCTTCATTATTCCTGAGACATTTTTAAAATAGTCTGGCGAACCAAAAACAATTGCGTCGGCTGAAAGCATTTTTCCAATTAGTTTATTCATGTCGTCTTTTAGAGGGCAGGGGCCGCCTGTTTCAAAGCAGTCGCATATTGCCTGACATGGTTCTATTTTTAGGTCGCGCAGTCTTACCAGTTCAATCGCCGCTCCCTTGCCTTTTGCTCCGGTCAAAACACTCTTTAGCATGGCTTCAGTATTGCCGTCTCGCGGGCTTCCGCAAATTGCAAGCACTTTCATGAATATAAATAAATAGAAAATAGATTTAAATGGATTTTTTTGAACAAACGCTGTTTTGTTGTGACTGAGTTGGGGTTATCTTCCCCCTTTTTTTCCTCTTCCTCCGCCTTTTCCTCGTCTATTACCAGCTGTTTTACCTTTCCCTCTGTTGGCTGCAGCTGGGCCAGTTCTATTTCCTCTTTTTACTCTTTTTGCATTGCCTGGTCCTCTTCCCCTCATTTATCACCCAATAAAATCAGTCTCTTCTCCCTTTTATTTCTTTGCCTTTCCGGGGGATTGTGGGTTCTTTTTCATAATTTCCAGGACTTTGTACCCGGCTTGAACTAGTTTCGCGGCAAGCGCTCTAGGACTTACATTTGCTTTCGTTGCCATAGCTTGAATCACGCCCCAGTTTACCTGGCCACCTCTTCCGACTTTGCTCAATGAAATAGCATTTTGAATAGCACGATCCATATGTGCAAAATCTTTAACAGGTGGTTTAGCAGCACCAGCTGCGGCTGTCTTAGTGGCATTAGTGACCTTAGTGGCCTTAGTGTGTGCTGAGTGTTTACCTGGATGCATTCAAATCACTAGCTATTGCTCTTTTGAACTATTTATTTCTTCCGTTCTAGTAAAAATTCGGTTCCTGGTGAAATAAACTTCTTCCCGCCAATGTGCATTGCGATTTCATCCATTTTGAGGTTTTCGTCTAATTGTGCGTGAACAATTTCTCCAATTATTAGGAAATGATCTGCTTTTTCCACTTTAAGCACTTGGTTGAGCTTGCATTCAAAAACAATTTTTGCCTGCTTTGCAGTTGGAGCCTTTACAATTTTACTTTCCCTAAATTTTACTCCAGATTTTTCAACCTTGTCCTCGGTTTTGGCCTCGCAGTTTACTGCCTCCTGCGCCCAATCCTTTGTTACAACGTTTACCACAAATTCCTTTGTTTCACGGATGTTTTTTACTGTAAAAGTTTCTCTGGCCTGAATTCCAACGTAAAGCATTGGCGGAACAAAAGAAACCGGCGCAATCCAAGAATAAGGGGCAGCGTTGACTTTACCATCCTTGTTTATTGTGCTTACCAGGATGGTGAGTCTTGGGTAAAGGTGCCTTGTTACAAGTGCTGGATCTATTTCCTTCATGCTCACTCAAACTTTTCCGGTTCTTGGATTTCAGTTCTTTTATTTATTTCGCCGCGCAGGTTTTCTGGCATTAGTTTTTTGACTTCTTCCTTTTTGAAGTTTCCAAGAAGCCATGCGAGTTTTATGAAAGCTGTTTCTGGAAGCATATCTTCTCCAGGAATAACTCCTAGTTTAACCAAGTCAACTGCGTTGCTGTAAACATGCATCTGGACTCGGCCAAAAATGCACTGCGAGGTCATAACTATTATGCAGCCTGATTTAATTAGTGATTTAATAGCAGCCATTACTTTAAGATTTTCTTTGCACAGGGGGTTTGGCATACCAACTGGCGCTTGCCCCAGGCCTGTGCCTTCTAAAACAAGGCCTTTGTATTTGTTCTTTTCAAAGACTTCAATTTGTTCGTGCTTTAAGTTTGGATGCACTTTTAGTAAGGCGGTTTTTTCGCTTATGCCGTCAATTATTTCAAATTTACCGCCTTTTTTTGGATAATTCTTTTTGATAAACTTTATTTCTCTTGTGTTGTAATCTATTTCTGCAATTGGTGTATCATTTACTGCTCTAAAAGCGTCTCTTCTGCTGGTGTGAAGTTTTCTTGTTTTGCAAGCAGGTAGAACAACGCATTTTTTGTCGTTTGAGTTCCCGTGCATGCAAATTCCAACTCCGGAAAAGTCAGTTTTTGTGATGAATTCAATTGTGCAAATTAGGTTCATTATTGCGTCTGTGGAACCGCGGTCAGTGCTTCTTTGTGCGCCAACTAAAATTACTGGGATTGGTAAATTTTTAAGCATGAATGCAAGTGCGGCAGAGGTGTAACCCATAGTGTCGGTCCCATGGGGGATAATTATTCCATCAACTCCTTTCTTTATTTCTTTTGCAATTTCCTTTGCGAGAACCGGGTAGTGTTGGAATACCATGTCTTCGGAAAACATATTGCTCACTAGTTTTGATTCAATGTTTGCCATTTTCGTAAGTTCTGGTACAAGTGCAACAAGGTCTTCCGGAGTATAAGATGTGTAAACAGCGCCTGTTCTATAATCTACTCTTGAGGAAATAGTGCCCCCAACTTGCAGAATTGAAACAGTGGGCATTCCAGGATTTTTTTTAATTTTTGAAGCAGGGGCTTTCCCAACCTTTTTTCCAATTCCAACCTTTTTTACTTTAAGACTGTTTGAAACAGTTACTCCTGCGTTGTATCCTGATTCAAGCTTTAGTGAAAGCGTATTTTTGTCTCTTGAAGGCACAATTGTTCCAGCAAACGTTGTATCGCCTTTGCTAACTTCTACAATGTCGCCTTCTTTGAGCTTGTTTTTCTTAAGAAAAGATTTCAAATCCATTGAGATCATTTAGAATTAGAATGAAAAGACTTTTAATCTATTACTTCTTGCAGTACAACCATTGTTTGGGTGCTATCAACACCCATAACTTTCCTAAGTTCGTTTATTACAAACTTGTTCAGTTCCTCAATGTTTTTTACCCTTACTTTGATTAGCATATCAGTACCACCGGTTATAATGCTTGCTTCTTCAACGTTGTTAAATTTGGTTATCATTCTGGCAATATCGCGTTGGGCAAGGTCATTGGCCTTAAATTCAGTGTAATTAATTGTAACTGCTATGTATGCTAAAATGTTTTTTCCAATCTTTTTGTGGTCTATTGTAATTGTGTATCCAGTTATTACCTTACTGTCCACTAACTTCTTTATTCGGTTGTGTACAGTTGTAGCTGGCAATCCAGTTTTCTTTGCAATTGCAATAACTGAGGCCTTTGCGTCTTTTTTTAGCGAATCAATAATAAGCAAGTCCTTAGAATCAATCATACGGAATGTATATTCCATAATACTTATAAAATAGGCTGTTTTTTTGTATATTTAGCCCGCTTTTAGTCAATTAGTTTAATATATGATGCAAGCCGGTATATTTATGTTGTATTAATTGAGATAGGCTTTAGCAGCGAGAGATTTGTTGCCAAGTGCGCGCCGAGTTAGAAACCAAGCAGGCGCGCACTGGCAGGCTTACCAATAGCATTTTTGTGCTTTTGGCGTATATATTTTCAACTAAACCTGCTTTTAAAGCTATTTTAATGTGAAAGAACCCAATTATTACTTATTTTAGGGTGTGTTACAAAAGTCTTGCGGCAGGCTTACTTCAACCATATTGGTGGCCATTGGAGTTATGCCGTGGCTTTCCAAATTAACTTGCTTTTCTTGGCCTTCTGCCTGAATGCTCTTAACCTCTGTTCTTACCCTTTCAATACACTGGCTACTTAGCAGGCAGCTGGTGCAATAGCATATTGCTCTGCATCCACTTATTCCCATTTCTGCTGGGTCACACTGTTTTAAACTGTCAAGTTTGCAGGTACTTTCCCCAGTTACTTCAAAGTTAAGATTTTTTTCTTCAAAGCCAGCATTGTCCCCCCAAACCCGCAATTTAACATCATACTTCCCGGCCCCAGAAACACTTATTGGAATCTGCTTCTTAAGCATGCTCCCTGGCTGAATCTCTCCAAATGTCTTGTTAACAAGTGCCCTCCCAACATATCTTTTTTCCCATTTGTTGGCTTCAAGATACATTTCGTAAACATCTACTTTAATTATCCCGTTAAAAAGAGGAACAGCCCCGGAATTTTTTATTTCTAAATCTAACACAACGTTTTCCTCGTCAAGATTAATTTTTTTCTTAATATCTGATTTTACAATTTCAATTTGCGCGGGCTTTTTTCCAAAGTAAATTTTGCACACGTGAATAGTGTTTTCATAAAAGCAGCGTGCAGTGGTTTCAATTACCATCTCGCTTTTTATTTCAATACTGCGTTCGTTCCATGCAATATCCTTAGTGCAGTTTTCGTCAACTTCACTTATGTTGCAGCAAAGTGCAGCACTGTTGCATTCAAAAGCTAGGCTTATGTTATGTGAATCAAATGTGTTGCCTGAAAATCCACTTACACCAAATCTGATTTCTTTAACAATTCCCTTTCCGGTGGTGATGCTTGCAACCCCAATATTTTTCTCTAGAATTGAAAGCGGTTCAGGCGATGGAAAAAATAAGGGCACAACGTAAGTATAGAAGACAGCAAGAAGGGCAAGTGCAACTAGAGCAGAAACTAAAAGCCTAAAAGGGCCTTGATCAGCCATTTATCTTCGCCTCCTGGCCGGGCGGGTTTCTGCATGAAACACCCACTGAAGAAGTTTTCCAAGGCCAATGGCTACTGCTGCTCCTAACAAAAGAAGAACAATAAGTTCACCATACCTGCCTGTTCTAATGAACGGTATTGTGAAGCTGCCACTCCATTCGGTCCAGGAAAGTCTCACAATTATAACTATTGCAAAGGCCAAAAGTACTACAATAGTACTCTTAAGAGATAACCCAAAGTGTTTCCAACCCATGCAAGTAATAAAGCGAAAACTAGTATAAAAGAATTCCCCGCATGGGAAAAGTATTTAATCTAGTTTAAAATAACTTTAAGCATGGTAACACTTGAAAAGCTTCAAGAATCTTTAGAAAGAATAGAGGGAAGAAACAAAAAGGTTGAAACAGACAAGGCCTGGGAAACAAGTTACACAAGAAGAGCGCTTCTAACTCTTTTTACATATCTTGCAATTGGCCTTTACCTTCAAGCAATTAACATTGCTGACCCTTGGTTGAATGCGATTGTCCCTGCAGTTGGTTTTATGCTTTCAACCCTTACTCTCCCGTTCTTCAAAAGAGTGTGGGCAGAAAAAGTTTACAAAAAATAAAGAGCTACTCACCAAGCTTGACGTGTCTTTGCGCTTTAAACATCTGTTTTATTTCTTTAACTGTTGTAGCCTGTTCTGCTTTCTTATCAGTCCTTATTTTTATCATGCGCGGAAATCTCAAGGCTAATCCCGCAGCTTTATGCATTGGACTCTTTGTTATTTCGTCAGCAAGAACTTCAACAACATACTTTGGTTCAACCCAAAAGTCTGGTTCTACTCCGCTGTCAACTCTTTGCGGCTTCTTTTCTCTTTTTATTTTTGAAAGAATTTTCTCAAGTTCTGAAAGGTTTTCTTCAGTCATGCCTGTTCCAATTTTTGCAACAGATCTAAACACATCTTCTTTTTCATCGTAGACTGCAGTAAGAAGACCACCTAAACCAAACTGTGTTCTCTTTCCTTTTCCTTTGAAATAGCCAACAATTACCGCATCAACTGTGTCTGAAAGTTCACCCTTATAGCTTCTCTTAAGTTTTATCCAGGCAAACTTTCTTGCACCAGCAATGTATGGTGCATTCAAGTCCTTTGCAATAATCCCTTCAAGCCCCTTTTCAACCCTTTCGTTGAAATAAGTTTCAATCTCTTTTGGGTTGTCAGTAATAATTGAGTCGCTTAATCCAAGGGTTTTTCCCTTACCAATCATTTTTTCCAGCCTCTTCCTTCGTTCCTTAAACGGTAAGCCCATCAGGCTTTTGCCGTCTATGTAAAGTACGTCAAAGGCAAATAGCTTCAGTGGAAATTGTTCAGACATTTCTTTAACGTTGTATTTTCTCTTTCGCTGAATTGTAATTTGAAATGAATAGTATTCGCCTGTTTCCTCGTTGAAGGCAAGGGCTTCTCCTTCAAAAATTGCGTCCTTTGCTTTTACTTGCTTTTTTACGGCCTCTGAAAGTTCTGGAAACATAGGGGTAACGTTTTCCTGTTGCCTACTAAAAATTGTAACCTTATTCCCGTCTTTATGGATTGCCAGTCTAAATCCATCGTACTTTGCTTCAATTGCGCACTTTCCAAGTTTTTTGATTATTTCCTCTGCTGATGGAAGTCGTTCAGCAAGAGTTGGCCTAATTGGAGTGCCTGGTTCAATACTAATTTCATCCAGTCCATTTACTCCCTTGCTTTTTAACTTTTCAGCAACACTTCCAAGGTCGCTGTGAACATTGTACTTGGCTTCAATTCTTTCGCGCAGTTTTACCCTGAGCTTTCGTTCAAATTCTGCCTCGCGCTTTTCCTCCTTTTTCTCTTTTAGCGTGGACTCAATTTCCTTCACAAGTTTTTTATCCTGCCTTGCTTCTTTTGTGAGATTTATTGCAAGTGCGTCCATTATTGTGGGGTCGCCAATTCCAAGGCGCATGTTCCCAAGAGGAATTCTTACAAGATAGCGCGCTTCAAGTTGGGATGCGCTGTTTAATAATTCTGCAATAAGTTTTATTTTTAGATCCTGGCTCCCGGAGCCTGAAGAAGTTGCAATCTTCATTAAATTGCTGAAGACCTTTTCAATACTTAGTTCTGCTGAGAATAGGCTCTTTTGTTTTTTGTTTTTTATGAAGTGCTCTGCAACAAGTCCAAGATCCCCCAGTTCCTTGAATTCAGAGTGCACTTCTCCCGCGCTGTAACCGCCAGCTTTCGCTATGGCTTTCTCAATGTACTTTTCGCCCATTCCCACTTCAATTTGTTTGTGGGCTGGGGCAAGTTGGCCTTGCAATAGGTAGATTATTTTTGTAATCTCTGCAGAATCTGCTTCGCTAAATAGCTCTGCAAGGATGCCGGTCATTATGAGCCTGCTGCTTGCGCTCTCTATTTTCTCGAAGTATTCTGCGATCTTCTTGAAATTCATTGAATATATTGTTGCATAGACCTATTGAAAAGTTTTTTCCCTGGCCTTTTCTGCCTATCCAATTGCCGCAATAAGCTCTTTTTCCCCTGCTTCAGCTTCTTTTAGAGTAAGATACTCGTAAGCTTTCTGCAGTGCAAGAATGGCTTTTGGGATGTCGTTTGCTTTCATTGAGCTACTGCTTTTCCACTCATCGTTCTTGTCCTTGTAGTTCTTTTGAATTGAAACAGTGTTGTAGTTGATCCCTTCCTTTCCTTCATTTTGCCATATTGCAACCTGGATTGCGCCTGCGCCGAATTTCTTTACTGGAACTGTCATACCCCCACCTCCTCTTTTTTTATTGTGCGGTGAAACACTTGTCTGGTAAGCCTACTTCTTTAAGCAACTCTTATTAGTCCGCGAATTCTTTTAGGGCTCCTTACTGTTGGAACAAATCTGCATAATCTTGATGCAATCATTTTACCACCTCTGAAGTAAATTGCCGCAAGATCGTTTATAAACTCAGGTAAAGAGAGTAGATTTCCACTGAATTTTTCCCCTTTATCGTTTCCACTGTTCGCTTTGGGCCAGACTAAAATTATTTAAACCACTTTAAACTTACTTATTGCATGCCTAAACTCCCACTGCCTTCTAGAAGAAGGGTTGCTTTAATTCATTCGCAGCTTCTTTGCATTGACGGGGTATCTTTGGAGGCCCAGAAGTGGGTAAAGGCATACAAGGGCCTGGGGCACAAAGTGTTTTTAATTTCAGGAAAATTTTGCTCAAAGCCAAAGCTTCCGCATCTTGAAATTCCAGAGCTTGCTTTGGATCATCCAACAGTTGAGTCAATTAAACGAATGGCTTTTGAGACTCCATTGGGAGACGATGAGAGTAAAGCGCTTCGCGATCTTATTTCTTCAACTGTTAAAAAGATTAAGCCCCAGCTAAAGGAATTTATTCAGGCAAACGGCATTAACATGCTAAGCATTGAAAACGTTTTGGCAATCCCGGCAAATGTCCCGCTTGGAATTGCATTAAAGGAGCTTATTGAAGAACTTAACATCCCTACAATAATGCGCCACCATGATTTTTTCTGGGAGAGAAACTATTACATTAAGTACAACAACATCCCCCACATTCTTGGAAAGGCATTTCCCCCAAAGCTCACCAGAATTAAGAACGTTACAATTAGTAAAATTGCGCAGCAGGATTTCCTTCGCTGGACAGGAATTGACAGCGTAGTAATTGAGAACGCTGTTGATTTTAGCAAATTGGCCAAACCAGATTCCTTTAACAAGAATTTTAGAAAAGATTTGGGAATTAAACAAAACCAATTGCTTCTTCTTCAGCCAACAAGAATTCTTGAAAGAAAGCGAATTGAAAGAAGCATTGAGTTGGCCTCGCAAATTAACACTGCGTTTAAAAATAAAGACAAGTGCGTTCTTGTAATAACCGGCCCTGCGTCTGGCCCTGAGAGCAAGGACTACTTTGAGTTCCTTGTAAAAAAAACTAGGGAGCTTGCAGTGGACGTAATTTTTGCATCTGACCACGTTTACCTTCACCGAAAAGAAGTTGACGGAAAAAGAGTTTACAGTATTGACGACGCCTATCTACACGCAGACCTTGTTTGCTTCCCAAGTGACATTGAGGGATTTGGAAATATTGTAATTGAGGCAGCGGCATACAAAAAGCCCCTTTTTGTAAACAACTACCCGGTTCTTCGCGAAATTAAAAGAAAGGGATTTGACTTTATTGAAATGGACAAAGAGCTTAGTAAACCGGTTTTTGACAAAACCCTTGCAATTCTAAAAAACAAGAAAAAAAGAGACACAATGCTTAACAGGAACTTCAATTTGGTAAAGCAGCACTATTCAATTGAGGCCCTTGAACCAAGGCTTCAAAAATTAATGGCGCAGGTTGACAAATGGAACCTTGACAGAGTTCTAGCAGAACTCCACTCCATAATTTACAGATTATCCCACGGCCTAATGGGCCTGCTCTTCTGGAGAAAGCGGAAGTGACACACTTACCTTTAAATAGCTTTTTCTTGCCAAATATTTAAAGCACGGGGCTGTAGTCTAGTTTGGTTAGGATTCTGCGTTTGGGACGCTGCGACAGGGGTTCAAATCCTCTCGGCCCCATTAAATGGCGAAAAGAAAGAGGCTTGACGGGATAAAGGTAACGCTTGGGCGACCCGCTCTGTTGGGCGGAGGGCATTTGGCACCTTTTCCTTACTTGAAAATAAGCCGGGGAAAATCAAGACTTGTTGGATTGCCGGCCTGGGTTTTGCTGAAAAATAAATTCGGGGGCGAATTTAAAACCAGAGCCAAAGTTTTGCGCTTGCACCTTATGGGCAAAGACCCCAGAGTTGCAGTAAATCTATTTAACGAACTTCAAGCACTTGAGTCTAAGATGAAGGCGAAGGGGTTTAAGGGAATGTATGCCGACACAGCAAACAAAGCCATTGTCAAGGGCCTTGAAAGGCATGGTTGGACTACAATGCCAACTCCCCGAGTGACCGATTTTCTTATTAGATTACTTGTTGAAGAAGCAAAACCGCGTTCAATAAATCATTTCACAAGAGTGATAAAGCGATTTGAAACAGAATAGGTTTGAATTCTTATGCTATTTTCTGTGTCGCTTTAGAGGGTAGTGTGGTTTGTCTGGGTAACTCATTGTTGGCATTATCCTAACGTGCGTAAATCCTTTGGCCCCAATAAGGCTTTTGTAGGTTAACCCTATACAGCCGTGTGAAATGGTTTTTTTACTGGGTTCTCTTGTCTTCGGAAGCCAGGCTCTCTCATATGCTCTAACTTTCTCGTTGACACTTAGGTCTGCCTTTGCAACTACTCCTCCAAGCCAAACTTTTTTTGCCCCTGCTCTTCTGAGAATTTTTATTAATGCCGGGTTGCCGTGTTTTTCATAAACTGGCTTTTGCCCTATAAGCCTGGTAAACACTTTTTTTATTCCGTCCTTTTTGATATGTTCTATTAACCCAGGGTCAACAACTTTGTCATAATGGGCCATGCGTCTTAGAAAAGCGGTCTTTAAAATAATCCTAGGGTCTTTTGCACTGGTTGGAATTATTAAATGCCCTGAAACCCCAAGTGCCCTCAGCCTCTCCTGGGTTTCTTTTATTCTTTCTTGCGCTTCAAGAATCACCACAGGGGCTTTTCTTTGCCGCAATGTGTTTACAACCCCTGCTTCAAATTTACCCATACCTGGCTCAGTATACTGAAATGGGTGCACAAGAACAATTACTTTCCCCTGGGCAGTCCTTACCTTTGCCGCAAGCTCTTTCCATTGTTTTCTTCCAATGTCTCCTAGGCTCTTAATCTCTTTGCCAGCCATATTAATACTGTGTAGCCCACACTATAAATGCTTTTTCTCAAAGGCCCAATTCAACCTTCCCCAAACCTTTTTAACCCTTAATTCGCCAAATTATATCGATTTACTATGGACAGTGAATGTCTTCCTCAACTCTGATTTTTCTCAATTCCCAGATGTCAATATTTTCCGGGGCCTTAGTATAGTTTGGTCTAGTACTCTAGCTCGGGGAGCTAGTAACGGGAGTCCGAATCTCCCAGGCCCCAATATTAATTAACTAGTTTGACAATAATGTGATTGAAATGGTTAAGAAAAAGAAAGCAGGAGTTCTTCAGTGGTTTAATAGTCATACCTTTCACCACAGCAGGTTTGAGGACTTGGCCAGGCTTGTTGAATTGAAGAAAAAGCAGGGCGTAAAGATTTCCGTTGGAATTCCCACCCTCAACGAGGAAGCCAATATTGGAAACGTTATTTCGACCCTCATGCCGCTTGTTGAGGAGTTTGATTTGGTTGATGAGATTGCAGTAATTGATTCAGGCAGCAGTGACAAAACCTGTGAGATTGCCCGAAAGGCAGGGGCAAAGGTCTTTATTTCAGAAAAGCACTTGAAGGACCAAGGAGTCTTCTTCCACAAGGGAGAGAACCTGTGGAAGAGTCTTCACATGCTAAAAGGGGACATCATCTGTTGGGTTGACGCTGATATTGAAAACATTCACCAGAGATTTGTTTACGGGCTTCTTGGCCCAATGCTTGAGAACGAAAAGATTGGTTACGTTAAAGCGTTTTATGAAAGGCCAATTCAAAAGGCCGGCGAACTCCAGTCAACAGGCGGGGGAAGGGTTACTGAAATTTTTGCCCGGCCAATGTTTAACACGTTTTATCCCGAACTAACAGGAATAATTCAACCGCTAAGTGGAGAATACGCAGGGAGAAGGGACGTTTTTGAAAAGGTCCCGTTCTTTATTGGCTACGGGGTTGAAACAGGCTTACTGATTGACATCTTTAACAAGTTTGGATTAGGGGCAATGGCCCAGGTTGATTTGGATGTAAGAATTCACAGAAACCAGCCAACAAAGGCACTTGGACGAATGTCTTTTGGTTTGCTGCAGGTTTTCTTAACTAGGGTTCCGGAACTAAAGCCTGTGTTAAAAGACTTTAATGCTGTTTACAGGTTTCCAGAAATCCAGGTTGCAAAAGACGGCGAAAAGGAGTACTTCTTAAGCGAGAAAGAGGTAAAGGACGTTGAAAGGCCGCCAATAAAAGGAGTTTCAGAGTATCAGATGAGAAAGGGCTTTGAGAACGACCTTCTTGCAAAGCTTTCGTCCACTCTTTGGGACATAAAGAAGGGGATTAGTGGAAAAGGTGGCAAGAAATGATTGGGTTTATTGGCTGTGGCAAAATGGCCAGGGCAATAATTGGCGCAATGACTGAAGGGCAAGGAGTTTCCCCAAAGGAAATAATTGTTTTTGATGTTAAAGAACGGGCGCTTGATGCGACCAGCAAAGATTTTAAGGTGGGGTCGGTCAAAAGCAACAAACAGCTTGTTGAAGACTGTGACATAATTTTTCTTGCGGTAAAGCCGCAGAACCTTGTAGAAGTTTTTAAGGAAGTGCGGGATTTTGTTTCAAATGAAAAGCTTTTCGTATCAATTGCAGCAGGTATTTCCACCGAAGAACTCCAGCGCGGCCTGCCTAAGGCAAGAATTGTTAGGGTTATGCCAAACCTTGCGTGTTCGGTGAAGGAATCAATGGCCTGTTATACTCTCGCCGAAACCGCAACTCCGATGGATAGGCAGTTTGTTGAAGCGGTTTTTTCAAGAGCAGGAAAGATTTTAGAGGTTGAAGAGCAAAAGATGGACGCAGTGACCGTTCTTTCAGGAAGCGGTCCAGGTTTTATTGCACTCTTTTTGGACGCCCTTTCAAGCGCTTCAATAGCGCAGGGCTTAAGTGAAGAGGAAGCAAACGTTCTTGCAAAGCAAACTTTGTTGGGAACCGCAAGGCTTTTGAACGAAAAGGAAATTTCGCCAAGTGAACTTGTTTCAATGGTTGCATCAAAAGGTGGAGTAACCCAAGCAGGGCTTGGTTTGTTTTCGCAAAGAAAGTTTAAGGAACTTGTATCCGATGCAGTTAAGGCTGCTGTAAAGCGAAGTATGGAACTTGGCAAATAATTTGCGGTGGTTTAATGAATCCGAAGAAGGTTAAGAGAATTGTTATAAAGCTTGGAACTGACAGTGTTGTAAAAAACAATAGCTTTAATTCAGCGCTTGCCAACAGCTTAGCCAAAGACATTTCAAAACTTGTTCGAAGCGGCAAGCAGGTTATAATTGTTTCAAGTGGAGCTATTGGAATTGGCCTTGAGAGCATGCACATAACTTCGTTTCCTGAGTCCATTGAAATGCAGCAGGCAATTGCCGCAGTGGGTCAGAGTAAGTTAATGCATGATTACCAGCGGGCGTTCTCCAAATTTAATCAGGTTATTGCCCAGGTTCTTTTAACGCAAGAGGATCTTGAAAAAAGTAAAAGCCTTGGAAACATAAAGCGCTCTTTAAACAAGCTGCTTTCACTTGGTGTTGTTCCAATAATTAATGAAAACGACGCAGTTGCAACGCACGAACTTGCGTCAGCAAAATCCTTTTCAGACAACGATGTTCTTTCAGCAAGGGTTGCGGCCCATCTCGGAGCGGACTTACTTGTAATGCTTTCAGATGTTGGCGGGCTATTTACTGATAATCCTGAATCAAACGAAAATGCCTGCCTTATTGAAAAAGTTTCAGATTTGCGGGATTTAAAGGCTGTTGTTAGTGGAAAGAGCAATCGTGGCCGAGGAGGCTTTAAAACAAAGCTTACAGCTGCAGAGATTGCTTTAAAAAAAGAAATTCCTTTAATTATCACAAGGGGAAAAAACGGTTTCCTTGCAGATATCATTAAAGGGAAGTTCAAGGGAACAATTTTTGAAAGGTGAAGAAGTTGGAAAAAGAACAGGGAATTACTGAAAAAAAGGACAAAAACTTTGTTGAATGGTATAATCAGGTTGTACTAAAGGCAGAGCTTGCAGATTATGGGCCGGTTCGCGGTTTTATGATTATTCGTCCCAACGCTTACCGCATTTGGGAAACAATTCAAAAGTATTTCAATAATGCAATTGAGGCACTTGGAGTTAGCAATGCATACTTTCCACTGCTTATTCCTGAAAGCTTTTTCAAAAAAGAGGCCGAGCATGCAGAAGGCTTTGAACCGGAACTTGCTTGGATTGAACAAGAGGGAAAAGATGTTGATGAAAAGGTTGCAATTAGGCCAACAAGTGAAACTATAATTTACGACAGCTATGCTAAGTGGATTCGTTCCTGGAGAGATTTGCCACTAAGGCTTAATCAATGGTGCAATGTTTTAAGATGGGAAGTAAAGCAAACAAAGCTTTTCCTTAGAACAAGAGAGTTCCTCTGGCAGGAAGGCCACTGTGTTTACGAAACAAAAGAAGAGTGCGATAAAGAGGTAAAAATATTTTTAGGTGAGTACCAAAAGCTTTGCCACGAACTCCTTGCAATTCCGACAATCGCAGGAAAAAAAACTGACGCTGAAAAGTTTGCCGGAGCGCTTTACACTCTTACAATTGAATCACTAATGCCTGACGGAAAGGCATTGCAGATGGGAACGTCTCACAACCTTGGCCAGGATTTTGCCAAAGGCTTTGGAATTAGTTTTATTGATAAGGGGGAGAAAAAGGCACTTCCTTGGCAGAGCAGCTGGGGTTTTTCCACAAGACTAATTGGTGCGCTAATAATGGTTCACGGAGACGACAAGGGGCTGGTCCTTCCTCCAAAGGTTGCGCACAACAAAATTGCAATTGTTCCGATTGTTTTCAAGGAAGACAAGGAAAATGTTTTGAAGAAGGCCAAAGAGATTGCTAAAACTTTGAAGAAGTTTAATCCAATTTTTGACGACCGCGACAATTATTCACCTGGTTGGAAGTTTAATGAGTGGGAGCTAAAAGGAATCCCTCTAAGGCTTGAGATTGGGCCAAAGGATTTGAAGGCAAAGCAGGTTGTTTTGGTAAGGCGTGACACTGGAGAAAAGGAATTTGTTAAATTTTCTGCTTTGGAGAAAACAATTCCAGCGCTTCTGGACATTATTCAAAGCGATCTTTTCGCAAATGCTAATAAGTTGCTTGACTCAAATACAGTTAAAGTTAACACCTGGGCTTGGTTTGAGAAAGGAGTTAAGGGTGGAAAAATGGTTCTTGCTCCCTTTTGCTGCACTGAGTCCTGCGAGGAAAAGATTAAGGACGAAACAACTGCAACAAGCAGATGCATCTCCTTTGACCAAAAAAAGGTTGACGGCAAATGCATTAAGTGCGGTTCAAAGGCCGAAAGTCTTGTTTACTTTGCCAAAGCTTACTAATTTTAGCCAAAGCAAAAACTTAATTAAGCCAAATCCTTACTAATTAGGGTGCATTTTGCCCAATTTGATGTGGCTGATTGAAGATGAAGTTGAAAAACTTGTTAAAATTCTTTCCGTTCAAAAAGGGAAATATTCAAAAGAACAAATGTGCGTTGCTCTCATTCAAGAAAAAACGCCTGCAAAGACTGCAACAAGAGTAGTAAACAGAATTTATGGCAAAAAGTCATGAAACGTAAACCGGCGCTTCACCGCTAATTCCTAGTTCCATTTCTTCAACAACTTTGTTGTCAAGCTTTCTGTGATAAAGTCCAATGAATTTAAAGCCCCGGCCTTCATACATGGCCTTTGCCCTTTTATTGGATTGCTTTACAAGAAGTACAGTCCTTTCAATGTTTTTTTCACTCAAAAATTTAAGGGTGTGGTCAAGAAGTTTTGCTCCAATTCCTTTTCCCTGCCAGGTTTCTTTAACACTTAGTCCATTAATTCTTGCAATTCCCTCTTCTACAAATTGAACCTCACAAAATCCCAAAATCTTTTCCTTTTCAACAACTTTAAATATTATAATTTGGCCAGCGTTAATTAGTTCCTTAAACTTCCCAAGCCCCCTTTTAACATATGGGAAATCTTTTGATATAAGTTGAGTTATTTCACGCAAGTCTTTTTCAGAGGCCTTTTCAATCTTCATTTTTTAGAACCCAAAAAATGCTCTATTTCATTGCCACTAACGGCGCAGCCTGCAAATTTTACTGCATACAACGCGGCCTCAAGCGCTTGTTTGGACTGCGGCAGTTCATTGCCTAGCAGCTTTCTTTCAAAAGCAAGCGCAATAAGATCAACACTTCTGGCAATGTCAAGATCTGGAAACATTTCCTTTAGTTCAGCAGCGTTCTCTTCCTTAAAGTTAACGCGCTTGTTTCGTCTTCTTTCAATTAGTCTCTTTAATTGCATTGGGTTTTCAATAATTGCCCTTGTTGTGCGTTCGTCAATAATTAACAAATTGGAGTTAAGTTGTTTTAAGAGAGCAAGCGCTTCAATTTCGCCTGCTTGAATTAGCTTCAAGCGCTTTCCCTTAATAAAAAACATGTTGTTTGCAATGTCTGCAATCTTGTTTGCAATATCACGAAACGGTGCGTTAAGTTCTTTTACTTCAAGCCAGCCTTCGTCAACCGCCTTTTGCACTCTTACTGCATTTAGTTCAAATCTTTTAATTTTAAGCGGCCTTTCAACAACCTCTCCGTAAACCGATTCAGGAATAACAAACGTGTTTTCGCCGCTTTCCTTAAGGCCCTTTAGTGAATTTATTAGGCAGCTTTGGCTCATTGAAATAAGGCTGCTTGTGTCAAAAACCGCAATCACAAAACCACCACTTACAAAACCTTCCTAAGCTTATCAAGCCTTTCGCCAATTCCAAATTCGCTTTTTTCCTTGTCAGAAATCTTTGTTGCGCCAACATACTCTAAAACTTTTTTCTTGCTGGCGCCTGTTAAATCAGTGGCCTGACTCAAACTAAGTCCAAGAGAGTACGCCGTACTTGCATATTTTACCCTTGCCTTTTCGTGAATTCCTTGAACAAAATACCCAAGCTTTGAGTCAACTCCGTTGATGTCATTTTTAATTCCGTTAATTATTTTATCAAACCCTGCACTGTCGTCCTTCTCAAGCGCATTTTCCGCCCTCTTTAAAGAAGAAATTACTCGCCCCTTTACCCTAAGCCAGGTTTCGTGTCCTGAAATGTGGCCTTTTGAACTCAGTTTGTGAAGCGAGTAGGCAATCAAAGCAACGTCTGCAAGCAGCTTGTTGTTTTCAGCAGAGGCCACTTCAATTAATGAGTTTCCAAGCTTTCGCATTCCCATAATATTGGAGTCGGAGAACTCTTCTCTAAGCAGTTTAACTGCGTCAATAACATTTCTATCCATCTTCAATCAGGTAAAAAAAGGACCTTGATGTATTTAATTCTTTGTGCAAAAACGAATTTGCAAGCTTAAGCAGTTGCAACCTGCGTTCCCTTGGTTGATTGCATTTCTTTTGTAACCAAAAACTTTATTGCAATCGGTGCAACAAAAGTGGTTATTGTTGAAAGCACAACAAGGGAGGCAGCTAGTTCTTGACTAATCATTCCAAATTCAACCGCAATAAACGCAACAGCTAAGGTTGTTGAAAGTTGTGGAATTGACGCAAAACCAATTATTAGGCTTTCTCTTTTTGAGAATCCCAAAATCTTCCCGCCAACAAAGCCGCTTATTGTTTTTGATGCAATTAATCCAACAACTATTGCAAGGGTCAGAATTATTGAGTTGGCGTTAACAAATGCTGAGAGGTCTGTTTGAATTCCAATTATGATAAAGAAGGTTGGAATAAATATCCCGTAACTTATTGTTCTAATCTTTTCCTCAATCTTTCCACTAATGGAGTCACTTAGTAAAATTCCAATTATAAATCCTGCAACAATTGCTTGCATTCCAATAAACTCAAACAGCACAACTGTTGCGATTAGGATTACAAAAATAAAGCGCAGCTTACTTTCCCAAAGATCTTGCCCGCGTTTGTTGTAGTGGTAAATTTTTTCAAGGGGTGGAATGGCCTTTTTTAATCCAAAGATTAGTAAAATTATTATTGGGATGTAGAGCACAAGCGGGATTGGGGTTTGCGGGGCAATGCTTTGCATTAGAAATGCAAGAAGAAGAAGGCTTCCAATGTCTTCAAATACAGTTGCTGAAACAATGCTTTCACCAAGCCTTGTGTGGATAAGGCCGCCTACTTCAAGCGATGGGATTATCACAGCAACTGATGAGGAAATGAAAACAATTCCAAGAACTATTGATGTGATAAAACCAAGTCCAAAAACTGAGCCAAGCCAGTATCCCACAACAAACGGAACCACCCCGTTTAAAATGGATAACAGAGCAATCCCTTTTCCAGTTCGCTTAAACGACTTTAGTTTTATTTCGCTTCCAGCCATAAACATTAGAAAAATTAATCCAATCGATCCAAAGAACAAAATTGGTTCATTAACTGCGGCGATGTTTAAGAGTGATGGCCCAATTATTATTCCGCCAATAATTAATGCTGTAACATATGGCAAGTGAAGTCTTCTAAATAGTTCAGAGAACACAAGTCCAGCCATTAAAATTACAAAGAATGTAAGAAGTTCTGCCATCAA
>JASLNX010000147.1 GCA_030745815.1 archaeon | reverse complement strand
CCTTAAGTTTTTCAAGCGCTTTTGTTATGGCAGGCGTCTTAAGTTTAACCTTAATCGTTGAGCAAGTTCTTTCTTTTGAAAACTTGTTCTTGTGTTTTGAATCAGCATTGATTGAAATGCCAACCCATTCAAGCTCTTTGTCCAAGATATATGTGTTATTCTCAGTAACCGGGTGGATTGCGCCAATGTCAACATAATACCCCTCTTTCAGGCCAGGGAAAATTTCTTCGGAGAGCCATTTGTCCTGCAACTTTGCTCCCTGATATTTAATTGCTTCTGCGCTACTTTGCAAAATCTTCTTAGCGTAATCATAGGCTTCTTTGGTTAGGAAACACCTTTGCACTGAAGCCAGGTCTGAAAACTTTTTTGCTTTTGAAACTGTTTCCGCTAAATTGAATCTTGAGTGCTTAATTCCAAATTTTGAGTTTGCCAAATTGGCTGCAAATAGTTCTATGTTGTCAACTCGCAGGCCAACGCCTTCCTTGTTGTTAAAAAGCTCTTTTGGTTTGCCGTTCACAACCGCTTGGTTTAACGCGTCCTGGTCATCAGGCTCTTTAAGGCCCAGTACTTTGTCTTCCCAAAAACTCGCAGTTTGACTATTGTTCTTAATTCTCAAAATCCCTGGGCAAAACATAGATGCTGTGTTGTCTTCCAAGGGAATCTTCACTCGCTTTGGCTGATCTTCAAGTGCAAGTGAAATGTTTTGGCACACAATGTCTTCTGGGCGGGAGAAAAACTCTTTGTAAGGGTCCTTTCCCCAGACCGCATCAAGGTCTGAGAGAATTACATCAAAACCGTTCTTAATAAGCTGGTTAACGGCCAACATTCGCTTTCGCCACAGCCACCTTTTCTGATCCACAAACAAATTGCTTCCAAGAATAGCGTGGTTTGTAAACTCTGACAACTTTTCAAAGGTGTCTTTATCCAGACAAATTATCACATAGTTGTGAACGCCAAGCCTTTCTAACGCGCACACCCAATTAATTGCCTGCACCAAATAATGTCGTCTTGTGTTGGCTTCCCTGGGCGGGATATTTTTTGTTGGGCAGTATAGGCCGGCGTAGCTGACGATTATTTCGTTGTCTTTCTTAAGTGAATTGATTTTGGACATGTCCTCTTTTGAAAGAATGTCTTTACTAAAGATTTTGATTTTGTCCCCGGTCCAATTGTCCAAGTTTAAGGCGAAGGCAGCAAGGTCTTGTGGATCTGACGGCAGATTTTCATTAAGAATCAGCTTTTTAAAAATGTTGTGATCCCTAACCGCTGCTTCAATCATATACACAAAAGAAAACTTTGCGGTCTGTTGAGCGCGAAGCAATTTATACAATCCGTTTGCGTACTTTTTTGCATTGGTCACCTTGCCTGACTTTCCAGAAGAAACATCTGACTTGCAGGTCTTAATCGCATTTTCAATATCTTTTCCGTCATTAATTTTTGCAATATAAAACCCGTCATTATAACTTAGGTCGCACTTGTCGTGGCCTCTGCTAATTTT
>JASLNX010000146.1 GCA_030745815.1 archaeon | reverse complement strand
AGCAGGTTCTACGCGACTACTACAAAACAACGCCCTGGTACGAAGTGATTGAGAAAGAAAAGGCCGAAGGAAAAGGGCACGGGGAATTTAGCGCCCCTGAACTATTGCCAACAGAACTAGTAGAACTTGTCAGCAACATGTACAAAGCAGTAACCGTTGAATGGACAGGCGAAAAAACCTGGGACGTTCCAAGCGTTAAAGACGTAGTGCAACAGTACAAAGAATTTTTAGAAAGAAATAAGTGATGAAATAAACTGAGGTGAAAAAAATGGGTAGATTTGAAAGCATATCACCACTTGACAGCAGGTACTGTAGTGAAAAGCTGGCAGAATACCTAAGTGAGGAGGCAAGAATAAAATATCAGGCAAGAGTTGAAGCAGAACTTGCCAAAGCACTGGCAGCAGAAGGTATTTGCTCTGCAAAAATTGCCAAAGAAATTGAAGCCGCCTCAAAAAAAGTTACAGCCGAAGAAGTTTACGAAGGCGAAAAGAAAACAAAGCACGACGTTAGAGCCCTTGTTAACGCAATAAGAGAAAAAGTAAGTAGTGAAGCAAAGCCGTTTGTTCACCTTTCAAGCACAAGCTACGACATAGTTGACACCTCAAACTCACTACGCTACAAGGATGCAACAGAAAAACTTGTTTTGCCAGCACTACTTGAACTGGAAAAAACATTTATCAAAATTGCACTAAGGGAAAAGGCAACTGTTCAGATTGGAAGAACCCACGGACAACACGCCGAACCAATAACCTTTGGATTTGCAATTGCTTCATACGTAAGCAGGCTTGGCTCAAGAATAAAAGAAATAGAGCAAGCAAAGGGCCTACTTGTTGGAAAATTCTCCGGAGCAGTTGGAGCATACAATGCAAGCTCTCTTCTAGTAAAAGACCCATTAAAATTTGAGAAACGCATAATGGACGGGCTAGGATTAAAAATTAGCCCAAGTAGTTCACAAGTAGTGGAAGCAGAGCCAACAACAGATTTAATTCACGCACTAATCTCCTGCTTTTCAGTTCTGGCAAATTTTGCTGACGACATGAGAAACCTGCAGAGAAGTGAAATTGCAGAAGTTGGAGAGGCCTTTGAATCAGGGCAGGTTGGAAGCAGCACAATGCCGCATAAAAGAAACCCAATCAACTTTGAGAACGTTAAAAGCTTTTACAAAGAGTTCATGCCACGCATGACAACAGTTTATCTTGACCAAATAAGCGAACATCAACGGGACTTAACAAACAGTGCCTCGCAGAGATTTATTCCGGAAGTAATCGCAGGGCTTGTATTAAGCGCAGACAGGCTAAACAAAGTTTGTGCAAAGCTTGTTGTGGATCGAGAAAACATGAAACGCAATTTTGAAAAAAGCAGTGCAAGTATTGTTGCAGAACCGCTCTACATTCTTCTCGCATTCCACAAACACCCTGATGCTCACGAAACAGTAAAACAGCTGACCTTAGAAGCAGACAAAGTGAGGAAGCCACTAATGGAAATTGTGCAGGACGAGGCCTCGTTAAAGCCATTCCTTGAAAAGTTCTCAAAACAGCAAATGGAAATAATTTCTAACCCAGAAAAATACACTGGATTATCTGAAAAGAAAACGGAAATTATTTGCAGCAGCTGGAAAAAGGAACTTGGAATATAATGCCCGATGAAAAAAGCAAACACCCGTACAAAAGAGTAAGGCTTTGCAAAAGATGCGGTCACGTCTGGAGGGCTTCAATAAAAGGCCTAAAAGTAAAATGTCCACACTGCCACTACGTTTCAAAGAGATAATTGCCTGCAACCAAAGAGTTTTATTAGTGTTTAAAGAATTAATTTATCGTGAAAACCATGCTTAAAGTATACAATACATTAGGAAAAGAAAAGCAAGAATTTGTACCCTTGCAACCCAAAAAAATTGGAATGTATGTATGCGGCCCAACTGTTTACGGGCCAAGCCACATAGGGCACGCTAGAACATACATTGCATTTGATATTATCAGACGCTATTTGGAATTTAGCGGTTTTGAAGTAAAGTACGTTGTCAACTTAACCGATATTCATGACGACATGATTAAGCGAGCTAAAGAACAGGGAATTACAATCTTTGAACTCGCCGACAAAAACATTGCGCTTTTCTTCAAGGACCTAGACGCACTTGGAATAAAAAAAGCTGACGTTTATCCAAGAGTAACAGAGCATATTAAAGAAATTGTTGAGTTTGTAAGCGATTTGGAGAAAAAGGGGCTTGCATACGAAACAGACGACGGAGTCTATTTTGACATAAGCAAGTTCAAGGACTACGGGAAGCTCAGTGGAATAAAAATAAAAGAGCAAAAGACCGGGACAAGGGTTGAAACCGATAAATATGAAAAGGACAAAGCGCAAGACTTTGCTTTGTGGAAAAAACCAAAAGCAGAGGATGAACCATCTTGGGATTCCCACTGGGGAAAAGGCAGGCCAGGCTGGCACATTGAGTGCAGCGTAATGAACAGCAAGCACCTTGGAGAACAACTTGACATTCACGGCGGGGCAGTTGATTTAATTTTCCCGCACCACGAAAATGAAATTGCGCAAAGCGAAGCAAGAAGCGTCAAAAAGCCATTTGTAAAGTACTGGCTTCACTCAGGATTTTTAAACGTTGAAGGGCAAAAGATGTCAAAGAGCCTTGGAAACTTTATTGAAATTCCGGACTTACTTAAAAAGCACGACGCACGCGCTTTCAGATTCTTTGTAGCAGGCCTGCACTACAAGAGCAGAATTGATTTTTCCGAGAAGACAATGGAAAAGGTGGATCGAACACTGGAAAAGTGGGATTTGTTTATTGAACGCTTGCTGGATTTTAAAGGGGGCACAGAAAACCCAGATGTAAAAAAGCTTGTTGACAGTACAAGAGAAGAAGTTGTTACCGCAATGAACGACGATTTTATGCTGCCAAACGCTTGGGCGGCGCTTCAGAAAATGCAAACAGCAGTAAACAAGCAAATTGACTCAGGAGAATTTGGAGAAGGCAACGCAAAGCAGGTTCTTGACCTTTTAAAAGAACTCGACCAATTCCTCAAAGTATTCAAATTTGAGAAAGAGACACAGGAAATAAGCAAGGAACTGCAAGACCTAATTAAACAGCGGGAAAAGTTTCGCGCGGAAAAAAATTGGAGCGAGTCAGACCGAATAAGGGACGAACTTGCAAAGCAAGGAATTTTGATTGACGATACCCCCAGCGGAACAAAGTGGAAAAAGGCTTAGGCCTTTTTTGCCTTCAGGGAAATCTTTTTAATTTTCAAACTACCGGTGAATTCGTTCTGCATTACTTTCTCGGCCTGCTCAACAACAAGCTTTTTCTCAAAGTTTGGGGCGTTTAATACAAGTGATTCAAACTCCCCTCCTTCTCCTGCAACATTAAATCCAACCTTTTCGTTTAGCGCTTCAAGTTCAGCAATTTCTTTCTTTCCAATTGTCTTTCCAAGCCACTGACTGCTCATTCCCATTGCAGCAACTTTTGTTAGAATAAACTCAAAGCCTCTGTCAACAAGCTCTTGTAGTTCTGTTTCCTGACCCATATGCCACAAAGGTGAAAAAAGCTTTAGGTTCAACTTGTCACAAATCTTTTGAACCCTTTCGCTCTGGTAGTTGCTATAAAGTGCCCCGCAAACCACACCCTTAACTCCAAACTTTTTCTTTGCTTCAGCCAACACTTCTTCTAACTCCAAGAGCTCTTTTTCCTTTTCGCCCTCGGTCTTTTTCAAAAGGAGAGGAATTCCCAAGGTCTTTGAATGCAAACGCAAAATTTTTAAGTCAGGCTTGTGATACATAAACGAATCAAAAGTTTTGGGCAACATCGAAATCAAGCAATTAACCTCAAAGCCCTGCTCTTGCATTCTCCAAATAGCCAAACAGGAATCTTTCCCACCGGAAAAAAGAGCTGCAATTTTTTCGCCACCCTGCCTGCTCAAAAATTCAGACTTACCGAGACCCTGCTTTTTCGCAAGCTTATTAATTGCCTTGTCAAAATTGCTTCCATACTGCGCTGCAGTTTTCTTTCTCTCGGTGAACCCTACAGGTGCGCCAAGTTGCGTCGCAAGCTCTCTTAGAACCACTTTGTTTCTTTCGCTATTCAGCTTGAGTTTTTCTGGAAGCGTTTGTGCAAATTTTTCCACCGCGAGATCAAGGTATGGGAGCACTAGCCTTAGGCCATTACTCTCTGCAATTGCCTTGTTCCACCCAAGGCCCTCTTTCTTGAAATTTTGCAATGCATCCAATGAATCCTTCTTAAGATTTTTTGATTTTTTAAAGCGCGCGTAACCATAAAACAATTCATCTGCACCTTGCCCTGAAAAAACAACTTTAAGACCCTGTTTTTTTGCTTTTTCGCAGGCAATAAACAGCGGAAGGGCGACTCCAACGTCAACCGGGTTTGTGGAATTAATTATTGGAACTATTTTTGAAATAAGTTTTGGAAGGTCTTTGGCCTTAATCGACACAGTTTCAAGTTTTAGTCCAAACTCTTTTGCGGAAGCCTTGGCGGCCTCCAAATCCCTTGGCTGTC
>JASLNX010000145.1 GCA_030745815.1 archaeon | reverse complement strand
TTTTCCTGGTTTTTATTGTCGGAATCTTCGTCCGGTTATTTGTAGCTTTGGCCCTGCCTGACTTTGCAATGACTGATACGGTTTACTATCTTTCATTGGCAAGAGTGGTAACCCAGACCGGGGTGCTTTCGTTAGAAAATTTGTGGCTTGCTTTTTTTAACACATTTTTAGCCACTGCATCAATTCTTTCGGGTCTTGAAATAAGTCCTGCTACAACTAATGTCTTTGCATTCTTTGTTTCAATTGTGCAACTTCTAATGGCATTTGTTCTTCTTAGAAAAATTTCTCCAACGCGATGGGTTTACGGAATGGCGATTTTTACAGTTCTTCCGCTACTAACAAAGTTTGCTGGCATAAATTACATTGAGACAATTGCAAGCATTTTCGTGATGTTTTCCCTTTACCTATATATTCAGTTTAGAGAAACCGCCAAAACCAAATTCCTTATTCTTGCATTGTTCTCGCTTGTTGCAATGTCGCTCTCCAAATTGAACGGAGCAATTCTTTTGCCTGCCTTTTTGATTGGCTTTGTTGTTGCTTCAAAGAGAACCAAGTTTAACAAGAAGACAATTGCCGTGTTTGCGATTGCTACAATTCTTTTGTCAAGTTCATGGGTCTTTCTTGATTTTACAAGAACAGGCCAGATGTTTCCCTCAAACTCTACTGACACCGGCAGGCTTCCAAGTTATCCGGGCATTGTAGCTAACAGTGTTTTAAATCCAGGCAATTTTGTTAACTTCTGGACCCGCTTTAATCTGGCCTTTTGGAACATTCCGCCAGCAGACGCAATTTCAAAGGCCATTGGTATGATTCCCTTGCCGTTCCTAACTTCAATTCCTGTTGAGCTCTTGCTTTCCATTTTCTTTTGGCTTGGGTTTGCCATGCTTTTGTTCCTCGCCGGTTCAATTTTTTACCTAGCCAAGGAGAGATGGCATTATGCGCGCATAGTTCTCTTAATTCTGCTTTTTGGCTTCCTAGTTGTTATGCTGAGAATTCATCGCGGACTAGCCTATGCTAGGCTCTTTTTGCCGGTAATGCCGTTACTTGCCATTTCGTTCACTCATGGTTTTAATGCGCTGTCAGGCAAGTGGGAGAACGTCAAAAAAGTTGTTGCCGCACTGGTTGTAATTCTTGCAGTTTACTCTTTCCTTAGCGTTTCCTTTTTTGCACTTTATTACAACAACAGTTTCAACAAGAATTTGACGCTCTATGAGGAGATTGGAACGCTCCCTATTGGGGGGAAAATACTTCTTTCTGGAAATCAGGCTAGGATATTGAATTGGTACTCTGAAATTGAATCACTGGGGCCAGAGGGGGCTTTTGGAATACACCACGAGGGTGAAGTTTGGAAGAAGTTTTATGAAGAAAACGGCAGGATACCTACTGGTGATGATATAGAAAAGATTACAAAAACTATTCCCAAAGAAAAACTTTATGCAAAGATGAAAGAACTCTCTGTTACCCATTTTGCTTTAACTTGTAATCTTGACGATCCCTGGAACCGGGAAACAGTTGGGATGATGGAACAAGAGGGAAAGCTTTCAAAGATTTTTGAGCATGAGTGTACTGCACTCTTTGAGGTAAACTAGGTGGGACTATGGAAGATCTTTCAACTGTTTTGAAGGGAGCGGGGCTAATCTTTTCCGGCTTCTTTGCAAGCAAAATCTTTGGTTACATTTATAGTATAATTATTGCAAGAACGCTGGCCCCTTCAGAGGTTGGAATTTTGGCGATTGCAGCCGGTGTTTTGGGTTATGTAATAATGTTTGCAAACTTGGGAGTTCCAATGGGTGTGCTAAGGTATGTCCCGTTCTACAAAAGCAAGGGCCAGGATGAAAAGGTAAAGGGAACGCTTTTGGGAGGTATTGGAGTAAGCATTATTTCATCAGTTGTGTTTGCCGTGCTGCTCTTCTTTTTATCTGACTCTATTGGAATTGGATTTTTCAATGAACCAGTTGTTTCAAACGTTTTGAAGGTCTTTGCCCTAGCAGTTCCATTTGCAGCGCTCTCAAGCCTGTTGATTATTGCAATGCAGGCGTTTAAGCAGATAAAGTACAGAGTC
The DNA here is from genome assembly GCA_030745815.1 of archaeon. GTDB lineage: Archaea > Iainarchaeota > Iainarchaeia > Iainarchaeales > JAFCCZ01. The sequence continues at coordinate 2,299 of JASLNX010000145.1, read as the reverse complement.
CTTACAAGAAACGTGACCGAGAGCATCGTAAAGATTTCCTCTTTTCTTGTGTTATTCTTTGTTGGCTTTAGAGTGATGGCGGCTGCTCTTGCTCTGCTGTTTAGTTACCTTGTTTCAATGCTGCTTGCGTTATTTTTCGTTGAGAAGAAAGTCTACTCCTTTGTAAGAACTAAGGTCAAGGCGGATTATGACCTTAAAACCCTGATGAATTTTTCCTGGCCACTTTTCGCTTCAACATTCTTTGCGCTAATGCTGACAACAATTGATTTCTTTATGCTCGGTTACTTTCTTGATACGGCAACTGTTGGTATTTATAGTATGTCGGAAACTCTCTCAAGGTTAATACTTTTGGTTAGCCAGTGCCTTGTCATTCTCTTTGTTCCAATTATGACAAGTTACTTTGCCATTGGGAAGAAAGAGGAAATGCGAGTTTTCTTCAGAACAGTAACTAGGTGGATTTTCCTTTTCTCGCTTCCAGTTTTGATTTTCTTAATTCTTTTTTCTGCACCGTTGCTTGAAGCATTTTACGGTGCGCAGTATGTTCCAGGGTTTATTTCTCTTTCAATTCTTTCAATGGGTTTCTTTTTAGCTGGCGTTGTTGAAGTAAAGCGTGACATGTTAAAGGTAATTGGAAAACCAAGATACAATTTAATCAACACAGTTGCCTCGGCAATAGTAAACATTGCATTAAACTGGACACTTATCCCCTTATTCGGTTTGGCCGGAGCGGCCCTTTCAACAGCCGCCTCTTACCTTTTGTGGTATGTCCTGGGTTTGGTGGAGGTTTACAGGCTAACAGGGATGCAGCCTTACAGTAGGAGGTATTTGCACCCAATAATTGCCGGAGCAATTCTTACCGTTCCCCTTTACTTCCTTCGCTTTTTTGGCCCAAGCGTTAACTCTTTCCCGCTTCCGATAAATATTGTTCTTCTAGCCTTATTCTCAGGCGTGTTTTTCTTTGCATATTTGTTTTTGGTTGTAGTTCTTGGGGGCTTAAGTAAAGAAGATTTGCTGGTGCTTCAAAAAATAGAGACCAAAACAGGGATTAAAATAAATTTTCTAAGGAATTTTATTAAGAGGTTTAGCTAAGAGCTGGTGATGAGATGAAACAAAATTTGGGAATTGGAATAACTACTGTTTTGCCGGGCTGGAAAATTTTGCTAGAGCAGGAAGGAGTTCAGTTTAAGTCATGCAGCTTTGCGAAGAAGGTAAAGCCAGAAGCATTTGGTTGTGTGATAGTAAATTCAGCGCTTGCAAAGCCAAGGCTAAAGAATGCGCGGGCCTTTGTTGAGGCAGGCGGGGCAATTCTCACAAGCTTTGAGTTTGCAGAACAATTTGATAAGAAGTTGGATTGGATTGAAAGAAAAGTTCGCTTTATTGAACCCAAGGGGAAGTTCTTCAAGGGAGCAGGGCTTTTGTGGTTGCACCAAAAGGTTGCCTTCTTCAAGCCAGGGAAAACGGCTATTCCGGTTGAGAGAAAAATTGGAAAGGGCAGAATTGTAGTTCTTCCCTTTGATACTGAGAAAGCAGTTCTTGAAACTGCTTTTGAGAAGCGCGGGTTTCACGCAAAGAAGGCATTCCCGGCAGACTTTGCTTCGCATGCAAGCAAGAGAAATGTTCGCGTTGTTGTTTCAAACTGCCTTGCCTGGCTTTTTGAGAAACGTAGCTTACCATTCCTACATTTATGGTATTATCCAAAAGAGTTTGAAAGCGTTTTCTCTTTTCACATCGACGTTGATAACTTCTCAACAGACGTTTTTCCAACAGTTGCTTTGATGGAAAAGCTCAAGCTAAAGCCTTTGTGGTTCCTTAACATGGAGTCTTCAAAGAATTCCCCCGATCCAAAGATTGGTTCAGTGCTTTCAAAGCAGAAGTTTGTTGCACAGCATGCGTTTGAACACAACTATTTTGAGGATCAGAATAAGAGTTACAAAAACGTTCTCAAGGGAGACAGTGAAATTAAAAAGTTTGGAGTAAAGCCGGAGAGCCTTAGCGCGCCAAATGGTGTGTGGGGAAAGGGGGTTGCAAGGGCAGCTCAAGACCTTGGCTACAAATTTGTTATTGCCTTCTCCCTTGACCACGATGACTTCCCATTTAAGCCAATTGTTGACGGAAAGCAAATGCGTTTCCTCTTGCTTCCAACGCACCAAATTTGTATCGGAATTTTGAAGCTTTACGATTTTAGTGAAAAGGACATGATTGAATATTATAGGAGCGCAATTGAGGGGCATATTGCAGGAAACACCCCAATGTTTTTCTACGGGCACCCTTTGAAGAGAATGGCCCGCTTTCCAGCTGT
>JASLNX010000144.1 GCA_030745815.1 archaeon | reverse complement strand
TCAATACTTATTTATAATTAGATTCCCATTCCTGTAAACTAAAAAAGCTGATACAATGCCCAGAGAAAGAAGTAGTTCAAGAAAAAAGAAGATGCCAAAGAAGGCTGCGACAATTTTTACGCAGTTAAGAGAAGACATGCGGGCTCTTAACAGCAGCATTTTAATAATTAGCCAAAAAATGAAGTATCTTGTTAGAAATGAAAAGATTCTTGGAAGAAATTTAATTGTTCTTAATAAAAAGTTTAAAACTCTTGAGGAAAAAATACTTTCAGGAGCAATTGGCTCAAGTAAGGGCGGGGCTGGAATTTCAGCTGAGGCCGAGGCAAAAATTGAAGATTTGGGCAAGCAGGTAATTGAACTTCAGGCTGAACTTTCTTCTTTAAAGAATGGGGTTGCTACTGAAGAGCAGCTTAAAGAGGTTAAGTATGTTATTGACAGCATTAACCCGCTTGAACTTGCAACTCTTGAACAGGTAAAGGAAATTATTGACGAGAAAATTTCTCGAAAAAAGAAAGCTTAATGCTACATCTTATCTATTTCTAGTTCAGTGCATTTGCTTAGGCCCGGGCGAAGTAAAACTCGGTAATTTTTCCTGCCCTTCATTTGAATTCCTACATCGTTTCCTTGAACAATCCCAATTCGTGTAGTGCTTGCTTTTACAATTTCTGGGGCAAGGTCAATTCTTCTTTCCACTCCAAGTGCAAAGCCTATTCCAAACTTTTGCAGTTCCACAAGCCCTGCAACAATTTCTTTGACAAACCGGTCTTCAGCAGTTCTTGCTATTATTCTTTTGGCCTGTGGGATAATTAAAAGGCCTTTGAGTTGCTTTGCTCCGCCTTGTTTTCTGTATTGATTAAGGAGCCCTTTTATCAAACTGTTTATGACCATTACTGAGGCTCGTTCATCTTGGTCACCCATTGAAATAATTCCTGCTCTGCCAATGCCTTTTACCCAGCCTCTGCTTATTTCCTTTATGTTGTTTGGCCCGTTGAATAATCCTGGGTAACGCAAATCTATGAGTTTTAATATTCTCTTTGCCCTGTTTCGCTGGAACTCGTTGAATTCTCCATCTGTTGGGACGTCTTTTACTTTAACTGCTACGTTTTCTAAAGACTTTGACATTTGAAGTTCTATAACCTTTTCAATTTCCTTGCCTGCAATGCTGTTTTCAATTCCAAAGGCCTGCATTAGCCCTGCTCCGTTTACTCCGGCAAGATCAACTTTTACCTGCGTTGGTACTTTGAATTCTTTTACTGGGAATCCAATTGGAACTATGTCAACTTTATATTTTCCAAGTTCTTCAGTTTTGGATGTTTTGGTGCCAAGGCCTTCGAATGAATTGTCCCAATCAATTATAACTGCGGGCAGGTTTGATAAGAGCGCGGACTCGGCTAGAATGTGCAGGGCGTGTGCTCGTTCTCCTGTGCTTCCGTTTTCAACAATTGTTGAACCAAACAGAGTTAATGGTTCTTTTACTTGATTGCCTTCTTTTGTAATTCCAAGTAGTAGCTCTCCAAATTCTATTTTGCCACCAAATGCATCTGCAATTATGTTTTCTACTTGTCCAACAGTTTTTGATGAATCTGTTTTTGTACCTGTCTTGGTTACTGAAGAGGATAACAGTGGGACCATTAGAGGTTGTGAAAAGAAGGCCTGTTTTAATGAGTCAGGGCAGGTGTGAATTTCCTGTAGTTTCAAATCGTATGCCTTGCTTACATCTCCTAAAAGCGTTGTGCTTGCATTTATTCTTTTAATCATTTCATCAACCTCGTCTGAAAACGAGTCCTGTGAATATTTTGCATATCCTGCTTTTGAGCCAAGAATAAAGAATTGAACAGTTTCTTTTTCGTTGTGTTTTGAAATAGTTAAAACTTCTCTTGGGAGTGTTTCAACAAATCCGTGCAGTTCTCCTACTGCGTGAAATACTCTGAATACTTCTATTACTGCGCCCTTTACGGTATCTCCTTCTTTTTCAAGAATTGATACTAAAATTAGGGATTCAGGGTTGGAGTAAATTTCCAAGTCATATTCTTCAAAAACCCCACTAAAGAGCTGTTTCCATGGGCCTTCGCTTAGTTTGAAATCCATAGCAACCACTACACAATAACGAGAACTTATTTATATATGTAATCGTTATATTATACTTAAAATTATGGCTTGATTTGAATGGTTAACCGAGAAGTTGTTCTTGAAACAATTAAGAAAATGAGTTCTACTGGAATTGACGAAAGTGTAATTGTCACAACCTTAAAAGACATTGGCCTTAAAGAGGACGAAATTAAGCAGTATCTTGCAGAGGCCAAGGGGGGAGCAGCTCCTTCTAAACCAAAGCAGGGTGGAGCAGACAACGAAAAGATTGCTGAAAAAACTGTTGAGAAAGTAAAACAGCATCTTTCTGATGAAAAAGATGAGAGGGAGCTTCGTGAAACAACAAGGGACGCAGCACTTGAGGAACAGCATGCAAAACTAAGGGATGTTGAGCAAAATGTTAACCAGCTTCATGAAAAAATTTCCTCTGTTGGCGCGCCTGCTAATAAAGATCTTGATCAAAAGCTTTCAGTTCTCGAGCACAGAATTACAGGCATTGAAAAAAAGATAGCTGATTTGAAGGCAGTTAATATGGCCACAAAGGATTTGATGGAAAAGGTTCTTGGAGTGAACAAAAAAATCCTTAACAAGCTCTGATTTGTTTACTTGCCAAAAAAGTCCTTATCCAAAAAGTTTTTTGAAAAGGCTTCCTGTTTTCTTGCTGGCATCAGCAACCTTTCTTGGCTTGAACTTGAATTTTCCAACGTTTACAGCGTTTAAATTAACCGGGTTTTCATTGTCTGAAAAGGCTTGATCTCCAAGAGCGCCCCCTGCTGCTTTTAATCCTTCTTCCCAAACTGTTTTGTCAGGAATTTGCCCTTCTGCCTCTTCAAGCTCTGTAAGTATTTCAAAGCCAAATCCTTTTGCAGAATGGCCTATCATAAGGTAGATTGCAATGCCAAAGCAAACTATTCCTGCAATAAGCATATTATACCATGCAAAAAAGATGGCTAAAAATAACAGAACTATTACATAGGCTGCTTTCAAAAGCCTCCGCCTCCGCCGCCACCCATTAGGCCTGAGTACATGTCAGGGCTGTAGTATTCACCTTGCTGTGCGCCGCCACCTGCGCCGCCCCCTGCGCCCATTAAGAGTGCAAGAATTACAAGCCCAAAGAACAAAAATGGCCAGTAGGGCTCAAGGCTTCCTCTTGCAAAGTATAAAACCCCTGTTGCAACTAAGAGAACAACTGTTGCTTTGAAGTCGCGCATTGTAAGAATTGTTAGTGCAACAACCGCTATTATCATCCAGCTTTCGCCAAACTGCAATGCAAGCATCATTAGAATCAGGGTAATCATTAGGTTGAATAATTCCATTTGATCGCCTATTCAAACATCTTTACCTTTTCAAAGAACGTTGGGCCAACTATTGCAACTAAAAATATTATTACTGGAACCCACACAAGATCTGGGAACTGAATAAATGTAAGGTATACAACTATTACTGCAAACAAAATTGCAAGCTTTGCGCTTCCCAATGCCTTTTTTCCCCAGCTAAAAAGCCAGACTGTGTAAAACAGGGAAAGTACAATTCTTAGGTTTTCAATCATGTCAGCCATACTACATTTCTCCAATAAATCTATGCCTTTTTATCATTAAATTCTTTTCTATTT
>JASLNX010000143.1 GCA_030745815.1 archaeon | reverse complement strand
AGGAAAAGGGACCGCATTGAAAAAACAAACGTTCCAAGTAGGGTTATAGAAATTTTGGCTGAAAGAGCGGGTCTCACTAAAAACGAACTTAAAAGAGAAATGGTCGTAAGACAGAGGATTTTGGAGTGGTTGCTTGAAACTGGGCAAAACACTCGCGAAGATGTTGAGGGTCTAATTCAAAAGTACTATTTTGACCCTGAAAGTGTTTTGAAAGAAATAACAGGGGTTCACTAAAGTATACGGTATTTCAAACTCGCTCATTTGAGTTCTTTTCGACAAACCTTTTCAAACCTGTTGAGTCTCATATAGTTGTCAGCGAGCTTTTCGTTTGCTTGCTTTAATATAAATGACAAATACTCTTTCTCAACAAGGGCGTTGCCATCGTTTCTAATAGGGAGAGACAGAGTGTGTGTTCCCTGAAGTTCTACAATAAACTTTTCTTTTTTAGCGAGCATTATGCCGCCTCTTTTGATTCCTGCAAGGCGCATGCATTTTAAGATTGTTCTTGCGTTTTCAAGGTTGTCTGTTCCAATATGCAGTATGAACGGGTCAAGCTTGAACCAGAGTTCTTTTTCACCTGCCTTTTCTTCTAGTCCTTCAACAACCTCTTTTAATGAAACCTTCCTGTGCCATTTCCTGTGAAATGCCCCAGGCTGTTTTTTCCCAATGCTTTGTACGGATAGTAATGCAATTCTTCCTGCGCAGCTGCTGCTTGTGAAAAAGTTTTTTGTTGAATTAACAAATCTGCAGAGCTTAATCATCTTTTGGTCAGCTTTTCCTTCAGCTATTGCTTCTTCAAGCTGTTCGCTGTTGTGGGTTTTAATCATTTCAAAACGGCTTTTGTTCATTTTTGCACCCCAAATAATTCAATTGACACTTTTTCCCCAACTTCAAGTAAGGCATATCTTCTTTCTCGTACAGCCCCAACATTAACACTTTTTGTTTTTCCAATAATAAGTTCTCCAAACGCATCGTGCGCGTGTCCGCACAAATGCAACACTGGCTGTTTCTCATCAACAATCTTTCCAACGGCGTTACTCCCGATGTGCATTCCATTGCTTGCTAAGTCTATTTTTGTGTCTTTTGGAGGCAAATGCGTTGCAAGGATTGTATTCTCATCAACTAGCCTTTTCAAAGTTTTTTCAATTTCTTGTTCTGAGAAAAGCACACCCCCTGGTTCGTCTTGCAGCCCGCCTCCAAATCCGGCGAGTTTAAAATTTCCAAGAGTAACGCTTTTTCCATGAACTGAAATTCCAGCGGATTCTATTTCATCAAGGGTTTCTAAGGAGTCAAGGTTTCCAGGGATAGCGTAGCATTTGTCAATTCCAATAACCTCAATTACCTCTGAAACTCTTCTGTCCCCAAAATTTGTTAAATCTCCTAAAATTAGGCAAAAATCCAAGTTTTCATTATGTATACTTGCCATTATTTCTTTCACGCAGTCTATTCTACTGTGAATATCACTCAAAACCAATCCAAGCATAGCAAAACCTTTTTTATTTCCTTTCGCTGCAATAGTTATGGGGGTTTAATTGTTTAAAAAGACTGTGTGCATTCTGTTGCTTTTGCTTGCTCTTTCCAGCCAAGTATATGCTGATGTTTTCTTGCTTGAGCCTACGGAAACCATTCTTGAGGACGGGGAAGAGACTGATTTAGGCAATGTGGCTGCCGGAGAAACTTTCAAGTTCGTAATTCAGAAAAAGACAGGACTTGGGTCTGAGTGGAACTCTCTAAATGTTGATTCACAGACTATTCCAACAGATTGGATTGCTGAATCGGGGTCAACAGATAAGACACTTTTTGTTTTTGTAACATTGCCTGCGGCAGCCGCAGAGAGTGTGCAAAGAATAACCTTTTCAGTTGGAGACGGGACTGGCCCGTTTAGTTCACAGAGCATTTCAGCTTATGTAACTGTAAAGGAAAATCTTTTGGACGCAAGTATAGACCGCCTTAAGCAGGATGCCATGGTTTCTGAAGAATCAGAATTTAAGTTACTAATTAATAACGAATCAATTGCAAAGCATTCTGTTAGAATAAGTTCTGATTTGCCTGAGTATTGGTTTAAGCCGTTTGTTGTAGATGTTGCTCCCTTGCAAACTCTTGAAGTGGATCTTTTGGTTCACCCAAAGCGTTATGGTGCAAGACAGTTTTCATTTACTGTTTCATCAGAACTTAATTCCTTTGAAAAAAGCTTTGACGCAGGTCTTAATGTTTTCTCAACTCTAAGGGGTAAGTTTTCTTCCCCTGTTTCGGGTTTTCCATTTTTTACCCCTTCTTTGCTTCCGCACTTTTTGGTAAACGCATTTATTGCACTTCTTTCATAGGTTGGATTTTTCGTGAACAAGATAGAATCTTTTTCAAAAGCAGTCATATCGTTAGTTGAGAACGGCACAATCTCTAACAAAGACTCACTCAATCGCTTCAAGGCAAGGCTTGCAAAAGAGCATGGCATTGATAATATTCCTTCCAACCCAACAATTCTTTCTTTTTCAAAGAGCAGAAGTAGAAAAATTCTTACAGTTTTAGGCCTTAAGCCAACAAGAACCCTTTCAGGGGTTGCAGTTGTTGCTGTTATGACGTCGCCGCATGACTGCCCTGGGAATTGTATTTATTGCCCGGGTTCTCTTATTGAAGGCAAGGACTTACCAAAGAGTTATACTGGAAGAGAGCCTGCCGCAATGCGCGCTGTTAAAGCAAATTTTGATGCCAGAAAGCAGGTTACGTCCAGAATGAAACAGTTGTATGAAACTGGCCATTCTATTGACAAAGTAGAGCTTGTTGTTATGGGTGGGACCTTTCTTTCTCAGACAAAGGAGTTTCAAAAAAAGTTTATGCTTTCCTGTATGAATTCTATTACAGGTTCCCAGGCTAAAACAATTGATGCGGCTAAAAAAGATGCGTTGTCATCTAAAAACAGAATAACCGGAATAACTTTTGAAACCCGCCCGGACTTTTGTGGAAAGCGAGAAATTGATTCAATGCTTTCCTTTGGCGGAACAAGGTGTGAATTGGGAGTTCAAACAATATCTGACAAAATCTACAAAAAAATAAACAGGGGTCACACAGTAAGGGATGTTGTTAGTGCAACAAGTCTTCTAAAAGACAGCGCTTTTAAGGTAACTTACCATTTTATGCCTGGTCTCCCTGGGTCCACTCCCAAAACAGACGAAAAAGCTTTGAGGGAAATTTTCTCAAACCCTGACTTTAAGCCTGATGCCCTAAAACTTTACCCCTGTCTTGTAATGCCAGGCACTAAGCTTTTTGAGGACTGGAAAAAGGGCCGGTTTACTCCAATGAATGAGCAAGAGGCCCTTTTGTTGGTTTTGAAACTTAAACGTTTTGTTCCGCGTTGGGTGAGAATTATGAGAATTCAACGGGATATTCCAAGTACCTTGGTTTCAGCAGGTGTTAAGAAAACAAATCTCAGACAGATGGCTTTAGAGGAAGCTAAGAGAATTGGCTTGGATTGCAATTGCATTAGGTGCAGGGAAGCGGGGCTGTATTCTAGAGGCAGTAGTGATAACATTAATTCTGATAATGTAAAAGAGTTTGTTGAAACATATGACTCCAGTAATGGGATTGAAAAATTTATTTCGCTTGAAAGTAGTGACCGAAAGATTCTTTTCGGTTTC
>JASLNX010000142.1 GCA_030745815.1 archaeon | reverse complement strand
ATAATCCTATTCCAGAGCCAATTCCGTACTTTGAAACAAGTTCGTCAAGATACATTAAAATTAAGCTTCCAAGTGCAATTTGTAGTACAACTAGCCAGAAAAATCCTGGTTTTGCAAGAATTGGGTTTCCAGTAATACTTAGTGCTATTGCTTCAAAAAAGCACAGGGCAACTGCAAAAAGTTTTTGCATTCCCTGAAATCTTACTCTGTCCCTTGGGTTTGAAAGATCTATGTTAAGGAATTTTCCGCCAACTAGAAGTTGCAAGATAATTGAGGCAAGAACAATTGGGCCAATTCCGGCACTTATGAGTGTTCCCATATTACTTGCAATTATTGTCTGCAATTGTTCAAGGTAAGCAATTCTTTGAGGCTCAACGCCAATTAATGAAATATTTCCAAGAATAAAAAATAGCGTTAGGGCTATTCCACTCCACATTATTTTCTTTTTAAGTGGTGGTGCAACCTCTGGAGCCTTTACTTCTGGCAGCATCCTGTAAAAGGGTTCGAGAAAATCAAGAAGAGCCATCTGCTTTTTCCTCCGCCTCTTCTTTTGGTTCTTTAGTTTCTTCTTCAACCGCTTCCTCTTCTGCGGTTTCTTCTACAGTTTCTAGTTCTTCCTCTTCAAGGCCTTTTACAATTGAGCCACTTTCCTTAAGCTTTTCCATTGCCTTTTGGCTTACCTTAAAGTTTTCAAAAACAACTTTTGATTTCAACTGGCCTCTTGCAAGTATTTTTGCAAAGCCAATTTTCTTTCCGTCAATAATTACTTTGTTTCCTTCCTTTGAAACTTTTTCTTTAGCAATCCATGTTGGAATCATTTGTTCTATTTGATCAAGGTTAATTGATGGGCCCAGTGGCTTTCCAATAACCTTCTTTTTGTTTTTTCCAAATGTTCCAAAGTATTTAGTGTACTTGTGTTTGTGTGATCCGGCTCTTCCGCGCCCACCCCTACTTCCAGCTCCGCGTCTGTTTTTTGTGTCGCCTTGTCCGTGGGTTCTGTGGCCCCTCACTGTGTTCTTCTTTTTTCTTCGTCTTACCGTCATTTAAAACACCTAAGTCATCTTTTTAATCAAAGCATTCATGTCGCTTGCTCGATATCCCAATGCTCCTCCAATGGAGTAAGCTTTTTTTATTCCCGCTCTTTCATATCCTTTCTTTGGTGGGCTTAGTCTGAAGACTGGTTTTAGTCCAAGTTCTTGTAAAGAGGTTTTTCCCTCAATTATTTTTGTTGCAAGTTCTTCAAAAGATTTAGCGCTCTTCTCTTTAAGGAATTCATTTCCAATCCTTTTGTTTCCTGGAAGTCTTCCTCTTTTTTCAAGCAGCATTCCAAGGGTTTTTGCGTCTATTTCTCCCCATGTCAAAAAGCCCTGTGCTTTTTGTAGCATTCCTTTTTCACTTTCTTTAACAAGAACAAGGTGGTTTACCTTAAAGGCCCTGATTAGTTCAAGGGTTCTTTTGATTCTAGGGTTTACGTTTACTGAACCCCTTATTCTGATTACTGCAAACAAATTCATCGCTTTTCCCTCTTTTTGGCTATTTCGTCGCTTACCTTCATTTTCTTAATGTTACTTAGTGCATCAATTGTTGCTTTAATAAAATTTAATTTTGTTGAGGTTGCACCGGTTGTTTTTGACCAAACGTCAGTTATTCCAGCAAATCGTAAAACTTGCTTTATGTTGTCGCCAACTACAAGGCCAACGCCTCTTGGTGCTGGTAAAAGTGTAACATTTGCCGCAGCACTTTTTCCAGTTACCTTAAATGGCACTGAGTGATGTGTGTTACAGGTGCACTCCCAGCTTCCGCAGCCTCTTCCAATTTGAACCATGTTAAGTTTTGCCTTCTTTGTGGCCTTTTTAACAGCTGGCCATTTTTCAGCATCCTTTGCTGTTCCAAGTCCAATGAAACCGTTTCTGTTTCCGATAAGTACAGTTACTCTAAAAGAGAACTTTCTTCCTGCTCTAACAACCCTTGTGGTTTTCTTAACATCAACAAGGCTTTCTTCAAGCTGCAGTAAACTGTCAATAATTTCTGATTCAAGAATAGGCTTGTTTTCTTTGAACAAGTCTTCTAAAGATGTTACCTCGCCTGCTCTAACTCTTTTGCCAAGCATGGTTTTTGGTATCCAGTTTGCAAGGGTTTCTTCCCTTTCTCTTTCAGCCTTTTCCTTTTCGCGTTCAGCTCTACTTTTTCTCTTGCCATCTTTGTCGAAACCTCTTCCTCTGCCTTGTCTTTCAAAAACCATTACTTTTCCCCTTCCTTTGCTATTTTTTGCTTTACTGCTTCAAACACTTTTGAAAGCTCTTTAACATTAATTCCTTTCTTAACGTATGTTGAAAACTTTTTCTTATATTCTTCTTCTCCAAGTTTTTTAGCGTACTCTTCAATGTGCTTTCCTGAAACTCTATCTTCACTTGGCAGGGCCTTTTCATCTGCTTTTACATCAAGTCCGTTGTCAATTGCTCCTTTTAGAGCTGCAAAAACTCTTGAGCCGTGAACTGGTGTGTTAAACCCTATGTCAAGAATTG
>JASLNX010000141.1 GCA_030745815.1 archaeon | reverse complement strand
TTCAATAATTAGGCTATCGTTTAATTTGTTCCTTATTGTAACTTCGGCATCTCTTATAACGTTTCCTAATTGGTCCTTTATTGAAATAAGAAGTTTGCTTGTGCCTTGAAGTGAAACCCCTTTTGGGCTTAGTTTTACTGTTCGGTTTTCGCCTTCTCCAAACGAATAATTTTCTGAAACTGTTTCGTATGCGTCACTTTCAATAACAAAATTTACCTGCAAGTCTTTTGGGATTCCATTTAGTGGAACAAGACCTGCGGCGTCTGAGTATTCATCAATTGAAATTTGCCTCCATTGGCCAAGAATGTGTGCGTTTGCTACAGCGTCCCCTGTTGCTTCGTCAACAAGTGTAAGAGAAGCATTTACGCTTTCAATAATTAGTTCCAGTTCAAGGTTGACAGAATTGCCTTTTTCCTTTTTGATATCCATTGTGTATGTTGCGTCTTTGTATCCTTGTTTTTGCGCGGTAATCTCAATTGCTGCTCCAATTCCAATTCCTTGAAGTTCTACTTCTCCGCCATCTCCAATTGTTTTGGTTGCAAGTTTTCCTCCGGCAGTATCAGTTATTGTTAGAAGCACTCCGCTAACAGATTCGTCAAATTGGTTTTCAATTCCAAAGGAAATTGTTGGATTTATTGCGGTTCCAATAAATGTTAGGGCAAGAACTGCTGCAATAATTATGAAAAGAAGAGCTACTGTAAATGGGAAGGCAGGAATTCCTTTTCCTTCAAGAAAATCGTTGTATGCATAAACAGGGACGCCTTTTGTGTCAAGAAAGTCTAGAAGACCATAGTATTTGTCCTCTAAGGATCCATAAATTCCTGAAAGCTTTTCCGCAATCATACTGGCACCAAAGTAACTTATTACCCCATTTTAATTAATGCATAAACTCCTTTATTAAAACTCCCTTACCAGGGCCTTTTCATTCTAGCGCCATATATACTATATATAATATATAAATGAACAATATAGCGTTCATTAAAGAAAATGCAAGGAAGTATTTAAATCCAGTGCCTCAAGAAAATAAGTGAGAAGAGCAATTCAAACGGCGAACAAATATGAAGAAAATAATTGTTACAACAACCATAAACAAGGTTTCTTCCGCCTTGCAAAAATTTTCCCAGATGCCTGGTTGGCAGCTTATTGTTGTTGGAGACTTGAAAACTCCACACAAGGAATTTGAAGAACTTGATTGCATTTACCTTGGCCCTGAGGCCCAAAAAGAAAAGTATCCAAAATTGAGCAAATTACTTGGCTGGAATTGTATTCAGAGAAGAAATATTGGATTTATTGAGGCCTATAAGCTGGGGGCGGAGGTTATTGCAACAGTTGACGATGACAACATTCCAAATAAGGAATGGGGCAAAAATCTTTTGCTTGGAAAAGAGACAGAGGTAAATTTTTACTCAACTGACTTGATTTGCTTTGACCCTGTTGGTGCAACTAATCATAAGAATTTGTGGCACAGAGGGTTTCCATTGCAACTGCTTTCTAAAAGAAGTAGTGCATACATAAATCCTGAAAAGAAAGTTTTTTGTCCGGATGTGCAGGCCGATTTTTGGAACGGGGCTCCGGATATTGATGCTGTTTGCAGGCTGGAACACGATGTTTGCTGCAATTTTGAAGAAAAGTATTTTCCAATGGCAACGAACGCTTTCTCTCCGTTTAATTCGCAGAATACGTTTATTTCAAGAAAGGCCTTGAAGAATTATTTTATGTTTGCGCACATCGGACGAATGGATGACATTTGGGGGTCTTATTATTTGGAGGCCGCTGGGCACAAGGTTGTTTACAACCAGCCAAGCGTTTGCCAGGAAAGAAATCCGCACAACATTTCAGACGATTTGGCAAACGAAGTTATTGGATATGAGAACAATTTGCGCCTGCTTAATGCTTTGTCCAAAAGCCCTGAAAGAATAGAGCAGTTTTTGCCAAAGAAATCTTGGGAAGCGTTTAAAGAGTACCAAAAACTTTTTTGACCGCAAGCTTTTTCCCCGTGTATCACGGCGTTACAAATTCTTTTCCAAACGAAATTTCACAACAGGTGTCGCATTCTACAATGCAGTTTGTACCGTTAATGTTTCTAAGGCACTTGTAGTACATGTCAACCATCATGTTGTTTGTTACTTCAACTTGCCGTTTGGTGTCGCTTAACACAAGGCCACCTACATTAAGGGCGTCAAATTCTATGCATTTTTTTTTAATACCTGGCCTTTCAAAGCTTCCTGTAAGAAAAATTATGCCGCCTCTGATGCTTAAGTTTTTTTCAAGAACAACTTTTCCGTCCGGTGAATTAACCGCCTTGTCAAATCCGTCATACAGCCTTTGTTCGCTCATTTGAAATCTTAGTGATTCAACCCATCCAAGAATTCCCATTATAATAACTAGAATCATTAGAACAAGAACTGCGTCAATTAAAAGCCTAAATCCTGAAAATTCTTGTCCGCGTATGTTCATTGTTTCACTATCCCATAAAGTTTCCAACAATTGTTGAGGATGCAATTACTGCAACAAGGAAAACGGTTGTTGCAATAGGCAATGCCTTTGCAAGGTTTAGTCTAAACAGCACATCGTTGTCGTCTTCTATTTTGCTACTAAAGTAAACCATGATAAATACCAGTTGCAAAACGTAAACTGCAACAATTATTAGGAATTGCCAGGGGGCAACAAGGCTTGCTTGGGCTTCCTGGTCAATTGAGAACATGCTTGTGCTGTCAGTTAGACCACTTAAGTTTACTCCGCCTGGAACTCCTTTGGAAACACTCCCAATGTCTTTTAGAGTGTTTTCAGTTCCGCCTGATTGAATTGCCTGCATTGTTAGCATTACAACTTTTTGAAGGGATGTTGTAATTCCTAAAACAATTGGTGCAATAAAAATACTCATTGTTCGCATCATGCTTGTTGTGTCTGAAATCATTGTTTTTAAATCGTTGTTGACCTTTTCACTGTTTCCAAGTTGAAGGCTGAGTGAAATAATTGTTCTTGCAGCAACGTTTACTCCAAGTTTTACCGAGTCAACCAAAATGTGCATTCCTGTTATTATGCTTCTTGACGGAATGTTTCGAAGGCTTCCGTAATTTTTGTCAAAAACAGCCAGCTCAAGCGGCATTCCAAGAAGCTCAATGTTTTCAACGGTTTTTCCAAAAA
>JASLNX010000140.1 GCA_030745815.1 archaeon | reverse complement strand
AGTACCAGGCGGTTTACCAGTTTAAGTAAAACCGCCTTTTTCTTTTCTTTTTTTAACGACTCCTAGCGTCAGCTGCTAAAAGGAAAACTATTTCAAGCTAAGGGAGTAATAGTTTTTTATCACAAAACAAGCCGGTGTGGCGGAGCGGTCAAACGCGGTGGTCTCGAAAACCATTGCCTTAACGGGCACGCAGGTTCAAATCCTGTCGCCGGCGAATTCTATTTTATTTGCTTAATCAACCAATGGAAAAGATTTAAATATAAATTCAGCCCATAACTAAAAGTTTGGTGATAAATTTGAAAAAGTATTTTCCTTTGCTAATTGCAGTTCTGCTAATTGCCTCCCTCTTGGTTTTCTATACAGGGTATGACAAGGAAAGCAAAACAATTCTTCCTGAAAAAATTGTGGGAGTTGTTTCCTTTGAAAACCCTGCTCATTCGCTGGCTGAATTAAACAAAATCGCAGCCCTAGCTGCAATCGGATTAATTTCACTTGCATTTGTTATCGGGCCACTTTCAAGAATTTGGCCAAATACATTCAGTAAATTTATTGAATGGAGATTGCCCTTTGGGCTTATGGGGCTGGGCTTTGCATTGGCTCATTCAGCATATTCAACAATTGTTATTTTTAATCTAAACTTGGACACAATGATTTTTTCAAACCCAAAATGGCTTGCGTTAATTACCGCTATTATTTCGCTAGTAATTTTTTCAGTTATGGGAATAACCAGTTTAAAGCAGGTGATAAAGAAAATGGGCTACAAGAATTGGAAGCGACTGCAAAGAACTGGCTACATTGCCCTGGCACTAGTCATTATTCACTTTGTACTTATTGAAACAAAACCAGGCATAGGATTTGATGTAAGACCATATGGCTACGCTTTTCTCATTATAGCAATAATTGCAATAGTTCTTAAGGTTGTAAACCTTGGCTTAAAATATTTTAAGAAAAAGTAATTTACATAAAAGATTTTCAAGCTCAACTAATTAATGCGGTCCTAATTATTGGCGAAAGCTTTTCGTCCTCTAAGAAAAATCCGTCGTGGCCCTTTGAAGAATTTATTTCAGCATAGTTAGAAGCCAAGCCAAATGAAATGAGCTTTTCGTGAAGGTCTTTTGTTTCCTTTTTTGGGAAGAGTTCATCTGATGAAACCGCAATAAAGTGCAGCCGAGTTTTTGTTCCACGAAAGGCGTTCTCCAGACTCCCAAACTCCTTACCCAAATCAAAGGTGTCAATGGCTTTTGATAAGTAAATGTAAGTGTTTGGATCAAAGCGCTTGCAGAATTTTTTCCCCTGGTGGTCCAAATAGCTCTCAATCTGATACTGCAAATCCAAACTAACAAAGTCCCTGAACTTACCGTCAACACTTTGCCTTCCAAACTTTTCACCCAAAATTGCAGGGTTAAGATAAGATATGTGCCCAATCTGCCTTGCAATTGACAAGCCGCTTGTAGGAAATGGTTTGTTGTAGTAATTTCCAGAATTCCAATTTGGGTCAAGCATTATTGCCTGCCTTGCAATGTAGTTTAGTGCAAGGTACTGCGCTGAAACCGCGTGAGACGCTCCAACTACAATGGCCTTCTTGGCAATATTTTTTTTAAGAACAATTGTTTCAAGCGCAAGAAGACCACCAATGCTTGCCCCCATTACCGCGTACAGTTTGCGAATTCCAATATGCTTTAAGAACTCAATTGCAACCTTTGCCATGTCTCGAATAAAAAAGCTTGGAAACCTTGGGCCAAACTCTTGCCCATTATCAGGGTTTATTGAACCAGGGCCTGTGCTACCATAACAGCCACCAAAGTGGTCAGCACAAATTACAAAAAACTTTTCAGTGTCAACTGCCTTTCCCTTTCCAACAATTCCCTGCCACCACCCTGGAACTGTTTTGCCATTAATTGTTTCAGAGGCAACCTGGGGGGTTGCAGTTAAAGTTGGAAAAACAAAAACTGCATTGCTTTTGTCCGAGTTAAGTTTTCCAAAGGTTTTGTAAACAACCTTAATTGGCCCAAATCTCTTGCCAGAACTAAGGCGAAATCTTAGGTCTTTGGAAAATTCTGCAGTCTGCAAGTTTGGCAACTCTGAATCAAGACCTATTGTGTCACCTAAGTCGTCAAAAGATAAGGCACCCATGTGAAAAATGGAGTATTCATATAATATATAATCTCTTGAAAGAAATATTCAAAAGAGAATACTGCAAAAGGATTTAATATCCTGCAAACCTGTTAATTACATGGATTTAATTCAAGCAATAATTCTCGGAGTTCTTCAAGGGATTACTGAGTGGTTACCAATAAGTAGCCAGGGCCAAATAGCAGCAGCAGCCATAACAGTCTTTGGAATTGAATCGGAAGAGGCATTAAAGTATGCAATAATGCTTCACTTGGGAACACTTATTTCGGCAATTGTTTATTTTAGGCAAGAACTTGTGGGATTTGTAAAAGCGCGGGACACTAAGATGCTAAAATTCGTTGTTGTTGTTCTCATTGGCTCCGCAATAACCGGGATTCCGCTCTACATTTTGTTCAAAAACTTTTCAATGGGCGCAGGAGTTGTTCTACTAATTGGAATTTTCTTAATTGTAAGCGGTCTGCTGCAGCAAAAGGCAAGAAGGTGGAAGCCTGTTCTTGGAGACAAGTATGCAATTGGCCTTGGGCTAGCGCAGGGCTTAGCAGTTTTACCAGGAATCAGCAGAAGCGGAATTACTACTGCTGTTCTTTTGCTTGAAGACTTTGAACCAGAGCAGGCGTTCAGACTAAGCTTTCTTATTTCAATCCCGTCAGTTCTCGCAGGGGAAATTTTCTTTGGAGTGTTTGAAGGAGTTGGACTTGTTTTCGAACCAAGCGCGCTCGTTGCAATTGCCGTCGCTGCAATTGTTGGATACGCTTCAATGGATTTTTTAATAAGGGTTGCAAGAAGAATAAATTTTGCCGCATTTTGCGTACTGTTCGGGGTGTTTTACATTTTGCTAGCGGTTGTGCAATTAATTTAAAGAGTTCTAAACACAAAGTTATTGGAG
>JASLNX010000139.1 GCA_030745815.1 archaeon | reverse complement strand
ATTTCTCCAACCGCTCCCTTGTATGGAACAACTCCTTCAATTCCTTCTGGAACAAGCTTGTTTGGATTGCTAAGAACTTTTTGGAAATATCTTTCAGCAGAGCCAAGTTTCATTGCAGAAATTGACCCCATTCCCCTGTACTGCTTAAACTTTCTGTTTCGCATGTAAACAATTTTTCCAGGAGTTTCCGCGCACCCTGCAAATAATCCTCCAAGCATTACACAACTTGCACCAGCTGCTAAGGCCTTTGTAATATCTCCACTAAACTTTATGCCACCGTCAGCAATAATTGGAACGTTTTGCTTTTGTGCTGCCTTATTGCATTCCATTACCGCAGTAAACTGTGGAACCCCAACCCCTGAAATTATTCTGGTTGTGCAAATCGAACCAGGACCAACGCCAACCTTTATCCCGTCTGCACCAGCTGAAATTAGGGCCTCGGTGGCTTTTGCAGTTGCAACGTTTCCAGCAACCAGTTCAACATCAAATCTGCTTTTAATTTTTTTAACTCCGTCAATTACTCCCTTTGAGTGGCCGTGAGATGTGTCAACAACAAGGCAGTCAACCTCTTGTTCAACTAATGCCTTTGCTCTGTCCAAATCAGTTGGGCCAATTGCAGCTGCAACAATAAGACGCCCTTTTGAATCCTTTAAAGCATTCGGGTGCTTTTCTTTGCTTCTAATGTCAGTTAAAGTCATTAGGCCCTTTAAGTTGCCTTTCTTATCAACTACTGGGAGCTTTTCAATTCTGTGCTTGTGCATTATTTCCTTTGCTTTTTCAGTGGACACAACCTTGTCAACTTGAATAACGTCCTTTGTCATAACATCCTTAATTTTGGTGCCTGCCGTATCTTCAAAAAGAAGATCTCTTCCAGTAACAATTCCAACAAGCTTGCCTTTTTTTACAACCGGAAAACTTCCAATGCCATGCTCTCTTCTCAGTTGATTTGTTCTTTCAACCGTGTCCTCTGGAGAAACAATTATTGGAGAAGTAATAACCCAAAATTCAGCGGTCTTAACCTTTTTCACTTGCTCAGCTTGCTCTTTAATTCCAATGTTTCGGTGAATTACACCAATGCCTCCTTCGCGAGCCATTGCAATTGCTGTGTTTGCCTCAGTAACAGTGTCCATTGCGGCAGAAACTAGCGGAATATTTAACTTAATTTTTTTAGTAAAGTTTGTTGAAAGCGATACCTCGGATGGTAAAACTTTACTGAATCCGGGCAAAAGCAGTACGTCATCAAACGTTAAAGAGTTTCTTGCTTCCATAACAGTTTCTGCACCAACCACTTTTTAAAGCTTTTAGCGCAGATTTCTTGGGAGTGAAAACGTGCCGGTTACAATAATTGTTGGAGCCCAGTTTGGTGACGAAGGAAAGGGCAAAATCACCGATTTTTTAGCAGATAACGCAGACTTGGTTGTAAGATACCACGGTGGAAACAATGCAGGGCACACGGTTGTTGTTGGAGAAAAAACTTACAAATTTCATCTCCTGCCAAGCGGATTAATTCAGGGAACAAAATGCTACATTGCTGCAGGTGTTGTTTTGGATCCAAAAGTTTTACTTAAGGAGATGGAACAGCTTGGCCAGCCCAAAATAGAACTTGCAATAGACCACAGAACTCAGATAATAATGCCCTGGCACAACTTGCAAGACTTAGCAAGAGAAAAGGCAAGGGGCAAAAAAATTGGAACAACAGGACGAGGCATTGGCCCATGCTACGAAGACCGCGCTGCAAGAAGTGGAATAAGATTTTGTGAATTTGTTGACCCAGAAAGGCTTAGAAAAAGAATTGCTGAAATTTTTCCAACAAAGAAAAGAATTCTTGAAGAAATTTATTCTGTAAAAGTAGAATTTAACGAAGAACAGGTTTTCAAAGAGTACTCAGCGCTTGCAGAAAAACTTAAACCGTTCTTAGAAGATGTATCGCTCA
>JASLNX010000138.1 GCA_030745815.1 archaeon | reverse complement strand
CCGGCCAGGGCGCTTTCTTTTTCTAAAATCAGTCTTCTCTGTTAACAAGCTTGTCAGCAATTGAAATAAGAAAATCCTTTCCCTCTTGTCTAAAGTCTGCTGCTTTTGCTATTTCAAGGGCCTGGTTTGCAAGCTCTTTTGCAAGGGTTCTAGAGTGCTTAAGAGAACCTGTTTCCTCAATTATTTTACGCGCATCCAAAACATCTTTCATTGAAATGCTTTGGTTTCCAAGAATTTCGAGCAAGCGCTTTTTCTGCTCAGGATTTGCCTTCTCAAGAGCGTGAACTGTGAGTAAGGTCTTCTTTCCCTCTTTAAGGTCTGAATCTACTGGCTTTCCAATCTTTTCCTCTGAACCAAACACTCCAAGAACGTCGTCTTGAATTTGGAAAGCGCGACCAGCTGGAATTGCATAATCTGAAAGCACTTTTAGCTGTTTGTCTGTTGCTCCTGCAAGAATTGCTCCAATGTAAAGCGGGCTTTCAACAGAGTACTTTGCAGTTTTAAGGATGTGAACCAAATCAACGTCCTCTGCTTTTGCGTTCTCGTTTAGTTCAAGTAAAATGTCAAGCTCTTGGCCAAAACCTGTTTGGCAGTTTGTTTCATTAAACTTCCTAACAGCTTTTGTCTTCAACTCGTCTGGAAAACTTGATTCAAGGATTGGTTCAGAAGAAATTGCTGAAAGAATGTCTCCCGCAAGAATTGCAGAGTTCTCAGCATAAGGAGCAGGATTGGAAACGTTTTGTTCTGCGTAAATTTTTTCGTAAACCTTGTGAAACGTTGGAAGGCCACGCCTTAAATTTGACTTGTCCATTATGTCATCATGAATTAGTAAGTAATCGTGAAGCAGTTCTGTTGAAACGGAAACTTTTATTATTTCATCCTCTTGGCCTTCTGCAAAGCACTTGAATCCAAATACCACAAAAAGCGGCCTGATTCTTTTTCCCTTACGAAGTGAAAATTCCTTAATGTTCTTCATTAAAAGTTCTGATGAAGGTGAAACCTCTTTAGCCTGCTCTATTCGCCTTTCAAGAAATTTAGAAATTGCCAAATCAATCTTTTGCTTTAATGCTTTTGAATCTTGCATAAAGAAATTCTTCTCCAAAAAATTATTAAAAGGATAATTGGACCGTTTAAAGTTCTTACTTTTTCACGTAGACTGTTTGAGTTGGGAAAGCAAATTCTATTTTTGCCTTTTCAAAATCGCGCTTTATCCCCATTCCAATTGAGTCCCTAACGCCAACAAACTGCCCGAAGTCATTTTTCTTTGTGTAGAAAATTACCAAAATTGTAAGCGCTGAATCAGCAAACTCTTCAAACTCAACAATCGGATCGTTCTCACATTCAGGGTGGTCGTTTATTGCGTCAACAATTATTTTCTTTGCCTGCTCAACCTTTGCAATCGATGTATCATAGGTTAGGCCAATGTGCCAAACGCACTTTCTCTGAGGAGCGCTTGTGATGTTTGTGACAATGCTGCTTGAAATTTGGCTGTTTGGAACTATTACCATTCTCTTGTCAAGGTTTCTAATGCGCGTGTGCCTTAAGCCAACCTCAACAACTTCACCAACAACGTTGTCCATTTCAATTGAGTCCCCAACAATAAAGGGTTTTGAAACAAAAATTGAGAACCCGCCAAAAATATCTGCAATTGTTTTCTGGGCGGCAAATGCAAATGCAAGGCCCCCTATTCCAAGGCCGGCTACCAACGCAGTGACGTCGTATCCAAAATTGCCTATTACAATTATTAGTGCAAGAACTGCTATTGCAACTTTTGTAATCTTTGAAAGGATTGGAATTATTTGGTCGTCAAGCTTTGAGTCTGTCTTACTAACAATTGGAGCAAGAACGCGATGCATAAACTTGTCAACAAAGCTTACTAAAACCCAAGCAACAAGAAGAACTGTTAAAATGTTAAATATGTTGTAATAAATTGCCGCAATTTCTGGCGAAAAACTTAGGAACTGAAAACCTATCAAAAATCCTGCAAGAATTGCAACAACCCAAACCGGCTTTTCAACCATGTCAAGCAAAAGGTCGTCAAGGTCGGTTTTGGTTTTATCAGTAATTTTTCTCAGATTGTTTTTTATCACAAAGCTAATTATTTTTCCTGCAATTATTGAGACAATAATTGTTGCAAGAAATTGCGCGTACTGCAGCATAGTATTTCCAAAATAGCTCTGGGAAAGAAGTCCGGTTATAGGGTCAGCCATATATTCATTTCTTTAATGTAATAATATATTAAAAGGAATTGGTGCAGGGGAATTGGTGCTAAAAATGAGCTTGGTTGAATTTTTTGAGACTGTGGGAAAATTAAAGGGCGAGAAGAGGCAGGGCTGGATTGACCGAGGTGTAAAAAATCCTGAAAGCGTTTCTGATCACTCATTCAGACTTTCAGTAATGGCCCTTTTTATGGCAAAAAAACTTGGCTTGGATGAATGCAAGGCAGTAAAACTTGCAGTAATTCACGACTTGCCTGAGTCAATTTGTGGAGACACTGCTTCAAGAATTAAAGAGGAACTGCAAAAGATTCCAAATTCAGAAAAAAAGGCCAAAGAGGATGCGGCCCTATGTGAACTTTGTAAAATGCTTGGGCCAAAAGAAGGGGCTGGGGACTTAAAATGTCTTTGGGAAGAGTATGAGGAAAAGAAAAGTGCGGAAGCAAAACTTGTTTACGAACTTGACAGGCTTGAAGCAATCTTTCAAGCAATAGAGTACGAGAAAGCAGGGAACTTTGAGGTTTCGCTTCAGGAGTTTTACGATTTTGCCAATGCGAGGATTGAAATTCCTGAAGTAAGGGCAATTTTTGAGGAATTAATGAAAAAGCGCGCTAAAAGCGGTAAAAGTGCAAGAAAGCATTAAAAACGTTTCTATAATCTAAATTATATTAAATATAATCTCTTGAATAGAGATAACTGTGGCGATTTTTCAGAGCTCGGACAAACGTTAAATTGATGCCTTGAAATAAAAAATTTGGTTGAAAGATTAAATTCTCTTTCACCATCCTGCCTGAAAATCGTCGCGTTTCCGTTTAGAGTGGTGAATCCGTTTGGCAGCTAGTATTATCGACCATTTCCTTGTTCCAAAGCACTATTTACTGCCAAAAGAGCAGGCTGAAAAACTACTTGAAGAAAGAGAAATCAGTGCAGAACAGCTGCCAAGCATTCAAAAAAATGACCCTGCAATAAAAGAATTCAAACCAATAAAAGGCGATGTTGTAAAGATTGTAAGAAATTCGCCAACCGCAGGGCAAAGCATTTACTACAGAAGGGTAGTGTAAGGAGAAGGTGTTGGTTTTGGACAGATGGGCTTTGCTTGAAAATTATTTCCACGGTAAGAACTTTGCCCAAATGGAAATTGACTCATTTAACCAGTTTGTTGACCAAAAGCTTGATGGAATAGTTGAAGAGAACAAGGAAATTGTTCCAAAGATTGAAGAAGTTAAAATTGAATTGTCTGACATTGAAATAAAAAAGCCAAGTATTAGAGAAGCCGATGGCTCTCCAAGAGACAACTTTTTCCCAATGGAGGCCAGAATTAGAAACAGAGGTTACAGCGGAGAAATATGGATTACAATGAGGCTTCTTAGAAGAGAAGTTGAACAGGACGTTAGACGAGCTTGCATTGGAGAACTTCCAATAATGCTTAAAAGTGATTTGTGCTGGTTAAAGGACAAAACCCCAGAAGAACTAATTGAAATAGGTGAAGACGACAAAGACCCAGGGGGCTACTTCATAATCAACGGATCTGAAAAGGCCTTGATGACACAAGAAGTTCTTGCATCTGATAGGGTTCTTATTGCTGATGAAACCAAAGGAGTTGCAGCAGAAGTAATTTCAACCAAAGGGGCCTTTAAGGGAAGAGTAAGGGTTTCAAGAAAGCCAGAGGGTTTGTTGAATGTTACGTTCCCTGCTTCGCCAAGAAAGCTAATGCTATTTGTACTGCTAAAGGCACTTGGCCTAAAAAGCATGAAGGAAATAAAGGACGCTTTCCCTGACGAAAAAGCGATTGAAAATGATATTTTGATAAACTGGGAGAACACCGAAGTTAAAACCGAGGAAGACGCTTTGGACAAAATTGGAAAATATGTTGCCCCAGGCCAAATAATTGATTACAGACTTAAAAGAGCACAAGAAGTTATTGACGCATTCCTTTTGCCACACATTGGACAAACAAAAGAAGACAGGCTTGCAAAGGCCTACTACCTTGTAATGATGGCAACAAAGACGATTGAGCGAGCCTACGGATTAAGAGGCGAGGACGACAAAGACAATTACGGCAACAAAAGGCTTGAATTAAGCGGAAAATTAATGGAGCACCTGTTTAGGTACAGCTTTAAATATTTCATAAAGGATCTCAGATTCCAGATTGATCGAACAATTACTAGAAGAAGAAAATTAAACATTAGCACCATTGTAAGACCAGGCGCCGTAAGCGAAAGAATAAGGTTTGCAATGTCAACAGGCAACTGGATAGGAAGAGCAACAGGAGTAAGCAAGTTTATGGACAGGGTAAATTACCTTAGCCCTTTGAGTGATCTAAGAAAGGTCAAAAGCCCACTTAACAAAAACAGAGAACTTTACGAAGCAAGGGATGTTCACGGAACACACTGGGGCCGCCTTGGGCCAATTGAAACCCCCGACGGGCCACAATGTGGACTTG
>JASLNX010000137.1 GCA_030745815.1 archaeon | reverse complement strand
TTGTTAGAGTAAACAGGGAAACTGTTCTTAAGGACAGCAAAGAGGAAACAGCTGGCCTGTTTGAAGCCGTTGAATTTAAGAACGGGGTAATTTTGTACAACGCAAAAAAGCACGAGTTACAAATTTGGCTAAAACGAAATGAAAAAACCATTGCAAACAAGTCTGATATTAGCGGGTTAAAAGCAAGCCCTACAATTGTTAAAAATCCTGAAACACAATGTCCTGAACCAGCAATAAATCTTGAAGCATTACCAGTTGGTGGAAGCGCTGCAATTGCTGAGAGGGTTGAAAACCTGAACAAGGGTTTGAAAAAGCAGGGTCCGTTCCAGACATTTGATACTGACAAGCACACTTTTTTGTTCTACAGCAAGTTGTTGGATGACGGAACCTGTGAAGACCGTGTTAAAATAACTAATAAGGAAACAGGAGAGATTTACGACCAAGCACTTGTTGGCCCGGTGGAGAACACTCCAACAGGGGTTAAGTTCAAGACCGATGACGGTAAAGAACACACTCTTGACTTTAGTGCTGACGACGGGGTTCCAAAAATTTCGTACAACGACGGTCCGCCAGAAGTTCTTAGAACAGCGCAGGGTCCAAACGGAAGCTTTTGGTATGATCCAGTATCAGGCCAGTGGTATCCGGAGAACGCTCAGCTTCTTCCGCTTATTGAAGCATTTAAGAAAGGAGGGTTTGGAACAAGCGTTGGCTCTGATGGAAAAGTTTCAACTAATCCTGGTGGAAACAACCTTAGTGTGAATATTGGAACAGGAAGCGACATGCCGTTTAATCTGCCTTCGCTGCCTCAAAGTCCACTTTTGATGTTGCTGTTTGTTTCAGCGCTTTTGGGTGTGATACTTGTTGCAAGGGTTAAGATTGAAAGGTGCTGCAAGGGTGCCTGACGAAAAGCTTCTTTTCTTTATTGCTAAGAATGCGCACTTGCATGGAACACTCTCTTCTTCAACTGCAATCATTGCAGAGCATCTTGGAATTTCACAGCAGTCTGTTTCAAGAAAATTAAGAGTTCTTCGCGATAAGAATTTTGTGAAACTTGAGTCCTCGCCAAAGGGAATTAATGTA
>JASLNX010000136.1 GCA_030745815.1 archaeon | reverse complement strand
CTTCCAAGACACTTTTTGGAAGGGGCATTGTTTCCCAGATTTCTTGCTTTACTTCTTCAATCTGGCGTTCTTTTTTAGCCTTTGGCTTTTTCTTTACTGCGGCCTTTTTGCCCTTGGCTTCTTTTTTTGCCTTCTTTGGTTTTGTGGCCTTTTTGGCTTTTGTTTCCTTTTTGGGGTTTGCTTTTTTCTTCTCAACCATCATAATCACTTCTTCTTTTTGAACAGTCTGAATTCTTCTTCAATGTCAACACTCTTTCCTTGAATGGTTTTCATTGGGAAAACTCCGTCTTCACCATATTTGTATTGCACAACATTTTTGTCAGCTGTTCTTACTGTGCCGTCGTGGTTTACCATTAGGTCCTTTAGGCTGTTTGCAAGTCGTCTGTAAAGGTAACCTGAAACCTTTGTTGAAACACCAGTGTCAACTTCTCCTTGTCGTCCACCCATGCTGTGGTAAAAGTATTCTTTTGCATTCATTCCTTCAAGGAAGTTCTTTGGAATAAAGCCTCCTGCGTCAACTCCAAAGTCGTCTCGTTTGTTTAGAGAAATAAGCCTTTCATTAAATCCTCTTCTTGGTCGGCCTTCTCTTACAGATGCTTGGCCCCAGAATCCGGCAATGTTCATTAGATTTATGCTGCTTCCCCTGCTTCCTGATAGAATCATAACCATTGTGTTAAGTTCAGGGTTCTTGCTTAGAACAGGCCCAAGCTTTTCTTTCATTATTTCCTTTTGGAGTTTGTCCTTGCTTCTTGCAGCAAGTCTCATCATTTCAATCTCAAAGCTTTCCTTGAGGTTTCTTCCAGGAATGTGCTTTAGAGTGCCTCTGTTGAACTTTTCAACAAGCTTTTTGCCCTCTTCCATTACTTCTTCAACAATTTTCTTCTTCTTGTCTTTAATTTTGCTGCTTACTTCGTACTCGTCCAATCCAATTGTCATTCCTCTTTTTGTTAAGATGTCGGCAATAAGTCGCATGGTATCAAAGTAAAACTTTTCAATTACTTCGCTTGGGTATTCTCTTGCAAGCGTGTCAATAATTCTTCCTCGTCCTTCTCCAAGGCTGGCTGCGTCAATTACTCCGCATTTTAATTTTCCTTTCTCAATTTTTAAGTAAGCGTCGTGTTCGCATTTCTCTTTAACACAATTT
>JASLNX010000135.1 GCA_030745815.1 archaeon | reverse complement strand
ATCTCTTTTTCAACAGTTGCCTTTCCTTCGCTTGTTGAGGCCTTTTCCCCTATGTCAACCGTTATCTCTAAGGGGTCTGATTCAATAAACTGCTGTGACCTAACCAGTAACCCCTTGGCCTTTACTTTAATTGTTCTAAACCTTGTTTCTTTTGAGATTGCAAGCTGCAGCCTTGCGTCCTTTGTCGTTTTTGGCTCAATTACTAGGTCTCCTGGAATAATTGAGAGAACATTTCCCTGTATTGAGTTGGGCTCAACAGTTCTAACTCTTACTGCGTCAAGGCAGTTGTTTGTAATCTTTATTTCCTTAAACTGTGTTCCGTACTTTTCCTTGCTTGCATAGTTCATTGCAGTTTTGCCTTCTAAAATCAGGCAATTGTAGCCTTGCCAGTTAACAGCAACAGAGGTCTGGCCCATTCCGTAACGTCTTCCCATAACAACTCCGTTGAATTCTACAAATGTTTGCGCAGGCCTATCAAACGGTTTTTCTTTTGCAAACTCTGCGTGCACAAATCTTGAAGGTGAAAGCGGCTGACCTGCTCCAATTGTTGCATAGCTAGTTGAATTTGGCAGCAAGTCAACTCGTAGTCCTGGATAATCCCTAACTGTTCTTTCACTAAGAGCCATTCTAAATGAAGTTATTGGAACTTGGCCTGTGTTTGTAACGTAAAGAGCTCGTGTGTCCATTGCAAGGTTTTGTGATTCGCGCCTTGCAAGCCAGAGGGCAACTGATGGGGGGAATGCAAGGTTGTGGCTTGGATTCCACAGTTCAACTGTTACTGGAATGCTTTTTGCAACCTGGTTTGATTCAAAGGTAACTTGGAAGGTAAATGGTTTGCTTAGTGCGTAAAGCCTGTTAATTTTGTTTAATGCAGTAACTTTAACGCGTTCGCTTTTTCCTGCCTTAATTGTAACTTGGTTTACTGTTAACTGTAGGTTTGGATCGTTTTCACTGCTATCAACTTTTGCCTTGAGTGAAACGTCTTCTTCGCACTTGTTTTCAATTTCAAGTTCGTCAAAGGCTGTACTGCCTGGTCTTCCAATTAATCGCATTCTAAGTTGTCTTTTGTCAAATTTTAAGCATTTTGGATCAAGCTTTTTGTTGTAGTCAATTATTACTTTTGTCTTTGTTTTGGTGGGGAATGTTCCGCCAACAGTTCCCTTAATTTCAACCTCTAGTTCTCCGTGCAGGCTGTCTTCACTGTTTTCACCAAGGTCAACTTCAACGTTTATTGTAATCCTGCCTTCTTGCCTTTCGTTTAGTGAAGGCGGCAAGTCAATTGTTACATAAAACTCGTCCGGGAAAGAGCTTGGCTTAATTAGTTCGTAGGAAATTTCTTGAATGTCAAAAGAGGAAAGATTCTTTAGGCTTGTTGAAACATTGCCCTGGGTTTGATTTTCGGCTATTGAGATTTTAAGTTCTGGCTTTACTTCAAGCAGTTTGTCTTGGGCAATTATTAGTTCAAGTTCAGCTGGCTTAAAGCCTTCTGCAACCGCTTCAACGGTGTAAATCCCTGGATCAAAACTGTTTTCAAATTCATATCGTCCGTCCAGTCCGCTGCCGTTTGAATTGTTTCCTGCAATTGAGTGAACAAGCCCCCCTTCTTTGTCTTTGAGGTGCACGGTTGCTGTTCCAACCGTGTTTCCTGATTCGTTTTCCACAACTTTTGCAGTAAAGTCTTCTCCAACAGCAACTTCGCTTGGTAAGATACTAAGCTT
>JASLNX010000134.1 GCA_030745815.1 archaeon | reverse complement strand
TGATCTGCTTGTATCTCTTCTGTAAGAAGCCGTTGATATTGCTCTTGTTCAAAGGCTTCTTTTTGAGCCGCCCTTTCAGCTTCAAGCTGGTCTTTTTTCTGCTTCTCTTCTTCGGTAAGTTGTTTTGCGATTTCAGCTTGTTCCTCTGCGAGTTCTTTTTGTAAAGCTGCTTCTTTTGCTTTTTCTTCAGCCTCCTGCGCACTCCTTTCAGCTAACTCTTTTTGTTTAGTGGCTTCTATTGCTTTCTCTTCAGCATCCTTTGCCTTCGCTACAGACAGATCTTTTTGCGATGCGGCCTGTTTGGCCTGCTCTTCTGCCTCTTCTGCCTTTGCCTCAGCCAGCTTTTGCTGATTAGCCGCTTCTTTAGCCAGATCTTCAGCCTCTTTAGCCTTGCTAACAATTTCATTTAATTTAGATTCTGCAAGTTCTTTTATTTTTGTCGCTTCTATCGCTTTAGTCTCTGCTTCTTTTGCAATTAACTCTAATAACTCTTTCTTCTTGACAATTTCTTGAAGTTTAGCTACAAGCTTTTCAGTTTCGGCTTCTATCAAATCTTTCTGTTCAGTGGCTTCTTTTGCCTTTTGTTCGGCTTCCTTGGCTTGTTTCTCAGCTTCTTTAGCTTTTTCCTCGGATATTTCCTTCTGTTCAGTGGCCTCTTTGGTTTTAGCTTCTTCTGACTGTCGTTTAAGTTCTGCAAATTCTCTTTGCGCCTTAGCCAACAAAGTTTCTTGTTCAGCTATTTTTTGAACCTCTTTTGCAGTTTCTGACTTTTGAATTTCCGTTTCAATTTTTTGTTGTTTTTCTCTTTCAAGCTCCTCTAAACGTTCTTCCTCAGCTTCAATAATTTCATATTCAATCATTACTGTTTCAATTGGTGCAGACTGAGAAGAACTTGTTTTTCGTTGAAGAATTTCCCAGCGTTCAACATTCGCATTGTATAAACCCACTAACAAACCAAGATGCAGAATAACTGCAATCCAAAAAGCAATCGGATGTTTTTTTGCAATATTAATCATCGGTTGTGCTATTGC
>JASLNX010000133.1 GCA_030745815.1 archaeon | reverse complement strand
CAAAATCATTCGCCCCGTCAAAGAACCCTGCGTTCGTGTCCCACTTTCCATAAGCATTATTATCTGCCCCGCCCAAATAAATTCCAGTGTTCCCGTTCCCAGATTTGTCAATCAACGTGTTGCCGTCGTCAAAGCTCCAATATCCAACAAGCCCACCGGACGGCAAGTTTACGTCAGGAATACGAAGCCCACCGGACGGCATAATGTTTCCATCCCAAGTTACCTTTGTGAAGTTGAAGTCAACGGCTGTTCCTCCGTTGGCATCGCTTTCCTGCGCTGACTGGGCAGTAATCCAAAAAGGGGCCGACGCAAACAAGGTAAAGAATACAAAGCCCGCAAGCAAAAGCAGTAGCAGCAAAGGCAAGGGCCTTGAGTCAACGTTTAACAACGGTTTTGTCACCGACTGCCACCCCCAGTTCAATTCTAATGCATTTATTGCGCGGAATAAGGATATTTTCCTCACCGTTTGAAATAAAGAGGTTGTTTAAATCAAAATCAATTAGTTTGCCGCGCTTAAAGGAAACAGACCGATGTGTGTCATTATAGTAGACGGCAACGTTCTCGCCGATGCTTTGCTTAAGCAGTTTGTCCCCGAGTTCCATCAACAACCCCCAACCAAATAAAGGGAACTATGCAATTATGCAATATTTGAACGATATAAATAGGCTATTCTTCTATAAAAGAGTTTTGCGAAGCAAGGAATTATTTGGACAGCTTTTTGAAAGCTGTAGGGAGGGCGTTCATTAAGTCCTCTGCGTTAAACATTGTGCCCTGCTTCTTTTTTAACTGGTCTCCGGTAAAGCCGTTGAGATAGCAGGCAGCAAGAGTGCTCTCTAAAAGAGGGGATTTTGCCGCAAAACCAGCAATCAGCCCTGCAAGAGTGTCCCCTGTTCCTCCTTTGGTCATTGACTGGTTGCCGGTTGAATTACAATAAAGTTTTTTGCCATTTGAAATAAAATCTGTTTTGCCTGTGAGGCAGACAATTATATCAAACCACTTTGAAACCTTTAAAACGTTCTCTTGCGTTGGAGGAATTTTAAAGAAGGCTGAGAATTCCTTTGGGTGTGGCGTTACAATGCAATTGGAATGAAGCTTGTAAGGGGAAATAAGATGAAGGGCTGTTGCGTCAAGAATTGTTGGCTTATCAGAATTTTTGGACACAATTCTTGTAACAAGCTTTTTCATGCGCTGGCTTTCGTCAATCCCTGGGCCAATTAAGATAGAGTCGGCTTTCTTTGCAAGTTTTAATGCATCACCGTACGGGTGAACAATAAATGCTGGAGAATACTTTTTAACAATTGAAAAGTTGCTGTGGGAAGTGCAAATGAGCAAGAGGTCCACCAAGCGAGAAGCTGTAACTGCGGAAAAGACAAGACTGCCGTGATACTGGTTGCTTCCGGCAACCACCAAAGTTAAACCGTTTTGGTATTTGTGGCTTTTTGGTTTGGGTTGGCGAAGTTTTTTGAAAACCGATTTTGTTACTTTTGTGCATTGCATGCTTTCAACTCTTCAATTGCCTTTTTGGGGTTGTTTGCTTTGAATACAGTACTTCCTGCAATTAAAATATTTGCCCCTGACTGAGCGCATTGTTTCCCGGTTTCAAGGTTTATGCCACCATCAACTGAAATGTCAATCTTTAAACCCTGCTTTTCTGCTTCTTCACGAACTGCGGAAATTTTTAAAAGAGCTGAAGGGTGAAAGGACTGACCGCCAAAACCTGCGTTTACAGACATCACTAGAACAAAATCTACAAGCGGGAGGTATTGGAAGACTTTTCGAACAGGAGTCTTGAGGTCAACCGCAAGACCAGGGCTAACTCCAAGATCACGAATTTCTTTTAAGTGAATTTCAGGTTTTCTGGACGCTTCAACGTGAAAAGATAGAGACTCTGATAGCTCAGCAAACGCTTTTGTGTAGCGACCAGGGCGCTCAATCATTAAGTGAGTATCAAA
>JASLNX010000132.1 GCA_030745815.1 archaeon | reverse complement strand
TTTTTAACTTTAAACTTAAAAATGGTATTTTTATAATTTTTAAAAAACTTAAAAGAACAGAAATTATGCAAAACACTAATTTTAATAATTCCAATTTCATAAAATTTCAAAAATTGTAATTTTACTATTTTTAATTTTTTTATTTTAGCTAGTTGATAAATTAATTATTCTTTTTTTTAGTGTTTTGCATAATTTCTGTTCTTTTAAGTTTTTTAAAAATTATAAAAATACCATTTTTAAGTTTAAAGTTAAAAATCAGCAGTAATTAAAAAAATCTAAAAAAGAAAAATCTTTTACCTAAAAACAGAAAAATGAAAACACTTGTTTTCGCTTTGATCTCAATTGTACTTTTATCATAAGTATCTTATGTGAGGACGGAAGATGCCACAGTACTTGCTACGGCGGAGGCTGTAGAGGAAGTTGCGCCAGCAGAGACAACAGAGGAAGTAGTAGAAGAAGGTATTTTTCATACGTATTATTCCTTAATATTTTAGTCGTTGCTGCAGAAGAAACCCCGGCAGAGGCCCCCGCAGAGGCTCCCGCTGAAACCACTGAAGCACCTGCCGAAGAAGCAGCACCAGCCGAAGAAGCAGCACCAGCTGAAGAAGCCCCTGCTGAAGAGGCCGCACCTGCTGAAGAAACTGCTGCTCCAGTTGAAGAGGCTGCACCTGCCGAAGAAGCCGCTGCACCTGCTGAAGAAACCGTTGTGGTTGTTGAAGAAGCTGCTGCTGAGCCTGTTGCTGAGCCAGTTGCTGCTTTACCTACTAGGGATGAAGCTGTTGCCGCATGTCATGCTGCAGCTGCTGCACCTGTTTTGACTGATAAGGAAAAAGCCTAAGCTGTGTGTCATGCTGCTTAAGCTGAGAGAGACGCAGCTGTTGTTGTCGAAGCACCAGCTGAAGTAGTCGAAGAAGCTGCTCCTGCTGAAGAAGCCGCCGTTGAAGAAGCCCCTGCTGAAGAAGCCGCCGTTGAAGAAGCACCCGCTGAAGAGGCTGCTGTTGAAGAAGCCCCTGCCGAAGAAGCTGCTGTTGAAGAAGCACCTGTGGAAGCTGAAGCTACTGAGGCTGAAGCACCTGCTGAAGCTACCGAAGAACCTGTTGTCAGACGATTTTTAGCCGAAGAAGCACCAGCTGAAGAAGCCGCACCTGTTGAAGAGGCTGTTGTTGAAGAAGCTGCTGCTGAAGAGGCTGCACCTGCTGAAGCCACCGAGGAAGCACCCGCTGAAGAAGCTGTTGCCGAAGAAGCTGTTGCTGAAGAAGCTCCAGTTGAGGAAGCTGTTGCTGAAGAGGCTGTTGCTGAAGAAGCTCCAGTTGAGGAAGCTGTTGTGGAGGAAGCTCCAGTTGAAGAAGTTGTAGCAGAGGAAGCTCCAGTTGAAACTGTAGATCTTCTTGCCTAATGTTTAGCAGCCGTTGAAGAACTCTTCGCCGTTCCTGTAGTTGAAGAGACTCCTGCTGTTGTTGAAGAAGCCCCAGCTGAAGAAGCCGCCCCTGTCGAAGAAGCCCCAGCTGAAGAGGCCGCACCCGCTGAAGAAGCCGCACCTGCCGAAGAAGCCCCAGCTGGAGAAGCCGTTGTTGAGGAAGCAGCACCTGCTGAAGCCACCGAGGAAGCCCCTGCTGAAGAAGCTGCTGTTGAAGAAGCTGCTGCTGAAGAAACCGCACCTGCAGAAGAAACCGCC
>JASLNX010000131.1 GCA_030745815.1 archaeon | reverse complement strand
GCAAAGCGAATTAGGAAAAATAGATGAATACATTGGTGACATGGAAACCGCTGGAATAAAAATTGGAAACCTACAGCAAACGGTTTCAGGAATAGATGTGGCTCAACTTAGAACCACGCTGGACACGCAAAGTGGAAATGTGGATTCAACAAGGGATATATTACGGCAATTCCGTTCAGACTACGCCTCATTCAAAACGGATATAGATACTGCTAATGCAGAACTTGACGAGGCAGACACAAAACTTTCAGAGTACGAAGACGATGTTTCCGTTCAAATTGTTCTGCTTCAAGGATATAGGGACCAAGTTGCATCATACGAAAACGACTTGGACGAACTTGCAAACAATCCCCTTTTGCCAAACGAACTAAAAACCGAAGTTATCCAAATGAGAAATGAGGTACAGCAAACAAGGCAGGATTTGGACAACTCCATTAACGGACTACAGTCAGTAAAAGAAGATATTGCTGAAAGCCAACAAATGCTTGAATCAATAAGGCAAAAACTTGGTTTAGCCGAAGCCAGACTTGACGCGGAAAAAAACTCAATGGACCAAATGGGCTCAACTCTTAACAGCACAACAGATGACCTGGCCGCCATGAATTCACAAGTAGCAAGCCTTACCCAAACAATTGATGAAGTAAACGCTTTGACAACTGAAGCAAACGCTACAAAAGATGAAATTAGTGAAAAGCTGCAGAACAGCAAAGTAATGCTTGAAAACTTTATGGGCACGCTTGGAACCCTAAGCGACATAAACCCCAAATTCTTATCTCACCCAATACAAGCTTTTGAAAAAAATCTTTACGAAAAAATAACCCCCCTTACCTTTATTACCCCAATTTCTCTTGGCCTAGTATTACTACTAACCTGCCTGCTCTTAACAAGCGTTTCAGTAATAACTGAAAAACGAGAAGGAGCGCATCTACGCATGAAACTTTCGTCAACAACAAGTTCCACACTAATAATTGGAAAAATAATTGGACAAATGGTGTTTGCGTTCATTGTTTCAGGAATAATTCTTTCAATTGGATTCTTTGTTTTTAACGTTCAATTCCAACAAAATGCATTAGAAATAGCACTGGCAATTGCCATCGCATCCTTTTCATTTATTTCACTTGGATTGTTTATAACAAACTTTGCAAAAACCCAGTCAACCGCAGTCTTAGGAAGCCTAATTCTTATACTGCCAATGATTTTTCTCAGCGGAACAATACTGCCCCTGCAATTAATGAACCCAGTTCTCCAAATGGTCAGCGAATTCCTTCCGCTAACAGCAGCAAACATCCTACTAAGCGGAGCTTTAATTAAAGGAATTCCATTAATTGAAATGATAAAACCAGTAGCCATACTTCTAATCCCTGGAGCAATCCTAACAGCCTTCTCAATAAAAAAATTCTAAATTTTCGGCCCAAAAAACCAAAAATTAGCCTTTTATAATATTCCATACAATAGTAAATAGGGAAAAAATGAGTTTTTTGCAACTGCTTAGAAAACCAGAGCCCAAAAAGAAACTGGGAATCTGCGTACCAGACCACGCAAGAATGGCAAGAGAGAAAGCCCAAGCAGCAATTGTTTCAACCCCAAACGGATTTTTAGTAAGCGGACTTTTTGCAGTTCACGACTCCATAATGGTTCAAGGCGAAATGGTTGAAGGAACTGCTAAAGCAGGAATTGAAATTGACTGCGGCGGAAAAAACATGACAGTAACAGATGTTTTTGTTGACAACAGGCCATCAAACAAAATAGAAAAAGGAGACAGAGGCGCACTCTTTATTAAAGCCAGTTCTCTTCCACTTGTTAAAGCAGGCGACATACTAGAATTCTAACGCTTTTTCATCTTTCGCCTAATAAACTCCAATTCAATTATTACCAAAAGAAGCACACCAGAAATAAGAACCATTTCGTTTCCAGAAAATAGGCCCCACAAGTGAACAAAAATTACCACAATCCAAAGCGCAGTCTTAATGTTTGGATGCAAAAACACAGGATTTGGCTGAACCGCCTGCTCATTCGCTGGCTCCCCCAAGTCCTCTTCATACTCTAAAGCCTCAACAGGCCCTTCTTCTTCAAGCTCTTCTTCAAGTCCTTCGTCAAATTCTTCAGATAACTCTTCTTCAACCGGTTCAGGTTTAACCCTCTTTGCCCTAGCCCGCTTTGGCCTGCCAATCAAAATCTTTTGCTTGGTAGCTTTTGGAGCATCGGGAAAAACATCAAGCATTGCACCGCACGAATGACAAACTTCATCATCTTTTTCAACGTGAGCATTGCATTTGCCACAGTAATATCTCTTATTCAAGAAACCACGCTTGATTTTTTTAGTCATATAAAGGTTATTAATGATTTTTTGAAATAAAAAGGTATTGTTGGAGCTGAAATTGGATGAAACCAGAAACTAACCCTGCATTGTCTCAAATAAAAGATATTGTTTTTGAAGTGGAGAAAAATATCCCGCCAAGACGAGCAAACTTTTCAGACATTAGATTAACCGGAAAGAGGACACCCAAAGAAATCATTAAGTCCGGTTGGACAAATCCTTTCAATTGTTTAGAGAAGACAGCGGTAATAGGCGCAAAAATAATGGAACTAGGATATGCAACAAAAATTATTGGCGTTAAAGTCAACGATGCAAAAGGGAAACCCGCAATAATGCATTTTTACTTATTCATTAATACCCCTGGTGGACGAATTTATGTAAACCCATTTACTACAAAGTCTTTTATTTCAGAGAAATTTTATATGGGATTAGATGGAAGAAGAGAATTACATCTTGATCCAAAAAGATGGGACATTCCAAAAAACGCAATGGATACCCCCACCTTCAAACTTATTGGGGTAAAAGGAATTTCTGGGTTTTGCAAACTCGCAGGAATAAGCCGTTCACGGATAACTTGGGAGTTTGTTAAAAGATCTAATCTGGCCACCAAAATAAAAAGGACTGCAAGAAAGGTTAGGAAAAAAGTTGTGAAGAA
>JASLNX010000130.1 GCA_030745815.1 archaeon | reverse complement strand
TTAATTATTGCATTTCAACAAGCTTTATTCCGCGTTCCAGTTGTTTGCTTGCATCTTTTTTATTTTCGGCCAGTGCTCTAATTTGCATTTTCTTTGAGATTGAATCACTTTTCAAAAGGAATTCTCTTGCGTTCAAAGCATTTTCCGCTTTTTTGTTTTCTGCCTCAAATCGTTTTATGCCTTTTCGGTTAAGAAGTTCAGCAACCACAAATCCTTTTCCAAGTTCTTTTGAGATGAAGGAAACGGTTTTTTCAGCAAACGAAATTGCGTCTTTCTCGCTTCCCTGTGTTATTTTTTGTGCGCTTTCCATTAGCCCGTAAAGGCCTACACAATCAAGCATTGTTTTTGCATCGATGTTTTCTTTTTTTAGATAATTTCTTTTCAAGAGAATATTTTTTTTGAGTTGCGAAAGCTCTCTTATGGCTTTTAGGTTTTCACCCATCTTGCTAAAGAAACTCTGTTCTTTCCCGGTAAACGCGGCCTTAGCTAGATTTACGCCAAACATTCCGCACAGGTTTTTGTTTGAAGCAATTCCATTGAGTGAAACAAGCTCTTTTTCCAAGCAGTTAACTAGTGTAATGTGCTCAAGCTGGTTTTTGTTTAAAAGTTTTAGTTTGTATTTTGTGTCGGTTGCTAGACCTAGTTTTGTGTTAATTTTGTTAAGGGTTTTTGTTTCCTTAATGAACGAACCCACGCTGCCTGCAATAAGGTTTCTTTCAATTCCGTCGTCAAATCTTTCCGGGACAAACAAACTAATTCCTAAATATCGCTCAACGTCTGTTTTTTTTGGGAATACTGATTCAAATGCTTTTAGAAAAAGTTCAGTAGATTTTACCAACCCTCTTTTTTTGCAGAACGGCAGCAAAGCAATGTTTGCAGATTCTGCATTTATTGGCCATGAAACAAGTTGCTCAAGAACAGACATTCTTCTAAGGTTTGAGAAAATTGTTTCGTTGAGGTTTTCCTTTGGTTCAAATTTATGGTGCAAGGCAACAGGCTTTGTTGAAAAGTCTTCAATGCATGCAATAAATATTTCTGAACGCAAGTGCATTTCGCCAAATTTTCTTGGAATAACGCGTAACAAGTTGTATTCACTAAGAACGCCTTTGCTTTCCCTTGGTGAATGTATAAGTTTTCTTCTAATGTCAAAAACAGGCATTCCAATTCTTGCGTACTGCCCTCGTATATTTTCGTGTCCGTATTCTAAAAGTTTTACATTAACCATTTCTCTTATGAGGGCGGTTGAAATATAACTTATTTCAAGGTCTTTTATTTTTTCCTCAACTTCGTGCCCGATCTTTTCGGCAACGCCACGTGTAACATTGGTTTCTTTTAAAAGCGATCTGATTATGTTTCCCCGATCAAAGTGTGCAATGGTCTGTTTGCTGGTTCGAACCATCATTCTTTGAAAGCTTGCGTAGACCTGTGCAGCTTGTGGGTCAAGGGTGCTGAGAAGTTCCAGAGTTTTCTTCCTAAGGGTTTTTTCAGAGGTATCTTCCTCCTCTGAAATTTCCTTAACAACTTTTGTTATGGTCCAGGCGTTGCAACCTGCTTCTGCGCACTCTTTTGCAATTTTTTCCACAGCTGAAGCTATTGGTTTGTTTTTCTCCCATTCCCCCATGCTATAAATGGGGTTTGCGAAATTATTAACCCTTTCTTTCAGAAAGCAAACTTTTTAATAAAGTTTTATTTGAAATACTAATGTAGGTTGGTTTTTTTGGGGATGAAGGTTTCTTTGGACAAGGTTGATCTCGCTATTTTAAAGCGACTTCTTGATGATGGGAGATCGTCCTTTAGTAGTATTGCTAAGGATACAAACCTTACTGATGTTGCAATAAAGAAGCGTGTTGAGGGTTTAAAGCGAAAAAGCATAATTTCCTCAATTTCTGTTGATATTAACTATAAGGTTCTTGGATTTGAGAACCCGATTTTTGTGCAAATTCGAAGCGAGCTCGCTAAGAACAAGGACTTAATTAAGAAGCTTGGTTCGCTTGATTATGTGGTTGAGTTGCACCAGGTGCTTGGTGAATACAATCTTCTTGCAAAGATTTTGGTAAATGATTTGGACGATGCGGAAAAGGTAATTAACAAACTTGGAGTTCTTGACGGAATTCTTGATTTAAAGACTCTTGTGGTTTTGTCTGAACTTAAAAAAAGCAAGGCCCTTCCTTCCAGCTCGTTGCAAAAAAGGCTTTAATTATTTTTTATTACTGGCCATTTTTTTTATTGAATGTTCTTCTGTTTTCTCGCGTGCTTGTTCTTTAA
The DNA here is from genome assembly GCA_030745815.1 of archaeon. Classification (GTDB taxonomy): domain Archaea; phylum Iainarchaeota; class Iainarchaeia; order Iainarchaeales; genus JAFCCZ01. Next base: position 54 of record JASLNX010000130.1, on the reverse strand, counting down.
CGCTTGGGCCAGGTAGCCACATTTTTAGTGCGGCAAGTGAAATCAGTGTGCTTG
>JASLNX010000129.1 GCA_030745815.1 archaeon | reverse complement strand
TGTCCTGAAACCCTGCCGCCAACAGCTTGAGCAAGCTTACTTAGTTCCATTGGGAAAATGAATTTAGTGGACTTGCCTTGGCCAAGCTTTTCTAACGCACGAATGTAATAATATGCAAGGGCCTTGTCGCTTAGGCCAGCTGCAGCATTCTTCACAGCCTCAATTTCAGCCATGTGAGCTTGCGCCGACTCCATTCTTGCAAGCTTTCTTTGAACAGCAGCCTTTTCATCGTGCATTGCATCAATAACGGTTGGAGGAATATCAACCTCTTTAAGTTCAACGCTTACAATTTCAATTCCCCAGCCGCTTGAAATCTTTGCTGCTTGCTGTTGTAAACTCTTTGCAATAGTATTAGTGTTAGCAATTACTTCAGGAAGTTCCATGCTTCCAATAGTATCCCTTATACCTGAAATAATGTAGAGCTTTATTGCTTCAGTGTAATCCTCAACCTCAATTACACTATTTATCACACACGCTTTGTTACCATTCACCCTCAAATAAATTACCGCGTCAACATGCAATTCAATATTGTCCTTTGTTATTACATCCTGCTTTGGAACGTCAATTGTTTTTGTTCGAAGATCAACTACAGTTGGCTCTTCAACACCTGGAATTAAAATAGTCCAACCAGGCCCGCCAACCCTGTTAACCTTTCCAAAGCGCATTATTACTGCCCGCTCATAATCCTTTAACAAAAGCATAAAATCCCACTTCCAAAGTGCCAGTAGGAAAGCAAGAAGGATTCCAATTCCAAGAAGGTTCTGCATGAAAAAATCAAGGTTTGAAAGCAAAACGAAAAAGAGCGAGATTATGAATATCACTAGCAAAACAAAGACCATGTATTTAACGCTCTCAGCACCCATCAATTACACCTAAATAATATTTCTTTGGATTACTTTATATATAATATGTAGTTTTGAGCAATTTAAGGGTTCGCCCTGCCACAAAACTCAAATTAGGACTAGATAGTCTTTATATATAACAATTTCCAATATTAATTTCATTAAGGGGATTTAATGAAGAACTCTGATAAACTGTTAGTACTGTGCGTTGATCGCGACAACGACCTAGGGAAAAAAGCCGGCATAAACGGCCCTGTTATTGGTCGAAAGAAAAACTTTGAAGCAGCTGCCGCACTGGCCTTGGCTGACCCTGGGGAAACAGACGCAAACTGCATGTTTGCCGGAGTAAAAAAGTTTGACGAACTTAAAGCTGAAAAAATTAATGCCGAACTTGCAACAATTACTGGCTGGGGAAAAATTGGATTCAAAAGCGATCGGGTTCTAAACGAACAGCTTGACGCGGTCATGAAAAAATTTAAAGCAGACGGATTTGTTCTGGTAACAGACGGAGCAGAAGATGATCAAATAATTCCCATAATCCAAAGCAGGGCAAAAATTGTAAGCAAGGAAACTGTTATTGTAAAACAAGCGCAGGCAGTTGAATCAGCATACTTTACCATAAAAGAATTCGTAAAAGACCCGTTTGTAAGTAGAGTTGTTTTTGGGATTCCTGGAATAATGCTACTGTTATATGTTGCACTTGGAAGTGTTTCGTTTCAAATTCTTGCATTTGTCTTTGGATTCTATCTTTTGCTAAAAGGCTTTGGAGTAGAAGATACGGCTCTTCGAACATTCAACAGCCTTACTGGAAGCATTTCAGTTCAAAGAGCATCTTTCCCGTTTTACGTTGGAAGTTTGTTTATAGTAGTCTTTGGTGCAATAACAGCTTACAACACCTTTCTTTCAACAGTAATAACTGACCCAATTACTGATGCAATAACAATTGCACATCCAACATTTTTGTTTGTAGTACTTGCAGCAATGAGTGTTGTAATTGGAAGAAGTATTGACTTACTGCACTTCAAGAAAGCTTATCTCTTAAGAAAATATTTCCTAAGCAGTGTTTCAATTTTACTGCTCTGGTTTATTCTAGACGCAGGAACACTTGTACTCTTAAGGCAGGCTGACCTCAACTGGTTCCTTGGGAGCATAATCACTTCGTTTGTTGTACTGCTAGCGGCTTTTAGAGTAAGCGAGATAATGGATGTAAAGAAAAAAATCACAAACTTGCTTCTTGGAATACCAGTTTATAGTAAAGAAGGCATAATGCTTGGGAGAATTGATTCAATTAACAAGAGAAAAAACGCAGTTCTTTTTACTGACTCCAGATCAAACAAGAGAATTGAATTAGGCAGACGCAGCTTTTCATTTAGCAACGGAAAAATAACCGCTGCAATTTAACTCACAGCAGGGGTTGTAAACTTTCCTTTAACATTTGGAACCCGCTTAAGAATTTTTCCAAGCGCTGAAATAAACTTTTTCTTTTTTGCAGACGAAACAAACGCATGTCGCAAAACTCCTTCAAGAGAAGTTACTGGCAAAATCTTTATTTTGGAAAGCTGCTCTTTTGAAAGAACCACATCCTGCAAATTTGCATTAGGAATTATTACCTCTTTAAAGCCGGCCTTTATAGCGGCCTGAATTTTTGACGTAACTCCACCCACTGGCAAAACTTCTCCTCTAACTGAAAGAGACCCAGTAAGAGCAAGGCTTTGCTTTATAGGGATCTGTTCAAGAGCACTTATTACAGCAGTTGCAACACTAACTGAAGCAGAGTCGCCTTCAACCCCTTCATAAGTTTGCAGGAATTGAATATGCAGGTCATGCCTGCTAATATCTTTTCCACTAAGCTTTTTGATAATGGCTGAAACGTTTTGAACCGCTTCCTTTGCAATGTCCCCAAGCTTTCCAGTGGCAATAAGCTTTCCTTCAGAGCGAGACGCAGCAGGCGCGATTTCCGCCTCAATTGGTAAAACAAGTCCTGCTGACCCGGCCCCCATTACTGCTAGACCATTAACCCTTCCAACAGCTGATCCTTCTGAAAGATAAACATTGTAATCCTTCTTCATTTCAATTATCTTATCAACCATTTGCTGCTCAAGAGTTCTTGCAGAAAACTTTGCCTGATAAAGATCCTCGGCTTCAACAGTTGAATGGCCCTTCTCTCTTGCAATATCTCCTGCCGCCCTAATTAGGCCGCCCAAATCCCTTAGCTTCAAAGTCAATTTGTTCTTCCTGTCAGACCTTCTTCTGGCCTCTTGAATTATTTCTTCAGCCGCCTTAAATCCAAAGTGAGGAATCTTACCGTCCTTTTTTACTTCCTGCGCAATAAACTGCACAATCTTTTCTCTGTTTTCAGCATTGTCAGGCATGTCAACATTCATATAAATTTCATAACCGTACCCTCGAATTCTACTTCTAAGAGCAGGGTGCACTTTCTTCAAATCCTCATAATTTCCTGCAGCAATCAATACAAAATCGCAAGGAATAGGTTCGGTTCTAGTCATAGCCCCGCTGCTTAATTCGCTTTGGCCTGAAATGCTGTACTTTTTATCCTGCATTGCCGTAAGAAGTTCTTGCTGGGCCTTAGATGAAAGCGTTGCAATCTCATCAAGGAACAAAACCCCTCCAGAAGCGCGGTGAATCATCCCAGGCTCAACTCGAAGATGCGGTGGAGTTCCAAGGCCTCCTGACTGAAGAGGGTCATGGCGTACATCCCCAAGAAGGGCTCCGGCTCTTGCTCCTGTTCCCTCAAAAAAAGGAGCTATTTTCTTTCCAGCATTATTAACCAAAAGCTTTGGGCTCTTTGCTGACTTTCTACTCTTCATCTGGGTTCCCAAAGCAAAACCAATTAAAATAAATCCGCCAAGAATTAACGAGGCAGCGTAAACAACATCTGGAATCCAACCAAGGTTCCAAATAACAAAAGAAAGCAAAAACCACCCTAAAGGAAGAAGGAGTCCAAGAAGCCTTGTGTTGTCCTCGGCCTTTTTAGCTTCAAGCCTTTGCGTTTCCAAAATTTTCTTACCTCTACCGGCCCTAACAACATTTACTTTTGGATTGTTTGGATCCTCAATGTTTGGATAAACCAAAATATCGTTAAGCCGACTTATTGGAAGAATTTCAGCCATTGCCTGAGCAAGCATGCTCTTACCGGTTCCGGGTAAGCCAACAAGTAAAACATTTCTCTTTTGAGCAGCCGCCTTTTTAATTAACTCAACGCTTTTTTCTTGACCAACTACCTGGTCAATAATTCGCTTTGGAACCTGCCTTTCAGCAGTTGACTTAAATGCCTTATCAGCATTCTTAGAGGGGGCCATACAGTGAATAAATGCATAAAAGGATTAAAAAGCTACCTTGCGATTACAACCGTTCAATTAAAATAAATGTTCAACAATTCTTTTCATATGGAGAAGATAAAGCTTGTTTTTCTTGGAACAGGGTGCAGTAACCCAACTGTTGAAAGGAATTTGACAGCCATAGCGCTTCGTCACCAAGGGCAATGGATACTTTTTGACTGTGCGGAAGGAACCCAGAGGCAAATGATGAAAACAGGGGTTTCCTACATGAAAACAAAATACATTTTCTTCTCACACTTTCACGCAGACCACTTTTTGGGGTTTCCGGGACTAGTTGCTACTATGAGCATGCACGAAAGAGACTTTCCACTGCACATCTTTGGACCAAAAGGAACCAAGGAAAGAATTGAGCGGGCACTAAGCCTTGGCATGATGAGAAAAGATTTTGAAATAAAAATTACCGAAGTTACAAGGGCCGGCACAATAGTTAAAGAACCAGGCTTTGAAATAGACGCTTTTTCACTAAAGCACGAAGTACCATGCCTTGGATTCGCGTTCAGGGAAAAGGACAAGGAAGGAGAATTCCAAAGAGCTAAGGCACTAAAGCTTTTACCAGAGGGTCCGCTTTGGGGAAAACTGCAAAAGGGCCAGGCAGTAAAACACAAAGGCAAAACAATTAAGCCAGAACAAGTAATGGACTACTCAAAAGCAAGAAAGGGAAGAAAAATAAGTATTGTAATGGACACTTTGCCATCGTCAATCTATTTTGATTACATAATGGACAGCGATGTGCTGGTTCACGAAGCAGCCTTTGCAGACAAATTTGAAAAGCGCGCAAAAGAAACAACGCACTCAACAGCAAGACAAGCAGCAAAGGTTGCAGTAAGAACAAACGCAAAAAAGTTAGTAATAACACATGTTAGCCCTCGTCACAAAAAGAACTCAGAACTCGAAAACGAAGCCAGGCAAGAATTTGCAAACGTTGTTGTTGCAAAAGACCTAGACGAAATAGAAATCTAAAAACTGGCCTTCAACGCTTTCTTGAACGCACAAACAAAACAACCAAACTGCCAACTGCAATAACAGCAAGCAAACTTGTTTCAGGAATAACCGTTGTCATTGACTGACCAGGTTTTGTAACAGAGAACGTTTCGGTCTTTTTGCAAATAGTGCAACTTTCCGGAATTTCGGCGACAACCTTGTAAGACCCCTCCGAATCAAAAGGCCCGTAATGTAAAGCGTTTGGACCAAAAGTATTTGCAGGCATAAGCTGAGGCGAGCCTATTTGGATTCCTGTTACTGCGTCGTAAAATGTAAAAGTTACGATAACGCTCCCAAGTCCCCCATCAACCCGAACTTCAACTAGTGCGTTTTCGCCCTCCACAATCTTTGAAGCATAAAGGTCAGTAATTGACTAAGTAGCCGCGCTTGCTGACCCGAAAAAAGCTGCAAAAGCAAATAAAATTACCAATGCAATGGTTTTCCTCATTTTATCCCCAATATTATAGACACCCTGATATTTAAATTTTGTTAAGCTAAGTTCTATTGGAAGTGACAAAATGAAAGCAGTTGTTTTGGCAGCAGGAAAAGGCGTAAGAATGGCCCCCTTAACAAACGACCGGCCAAAGGCACTTGTTGAACTGGCGGGAAAGACGTTAGTGGAGCGAGTTCTGGAGACCCTTGCAGGAGCAGGAGTAACAGAGGTTCTAATTGTAACAGGACACTTAGAAGAAATGGTTAAGGAAAAGCTTGGCCAGGAATTTGGTGGAATGAGACTTAAGTATATTAAGCAAGCTGAGCAAAGCGGAACGGCTAACGCAATTGGCCTGGCAAAAGAGTTTGTTGGAACCGAAGGGTTTGTTTGCACCTACTGCGATGTTATTTCAAAAAGCTCAATTTTCAAGGAACTGTTTGACGCAGCCAATGGTGGCGACGGGAATTCGCCCAAGGCAATTGTTGTTGGAAGAGAAGTAAGCGACCCATGGCGGTTTGGAGTAATGAAAGTAAAGGACGGGCTGCTTGAGGAAATTGTTGAAAAACCTGCGAAGGGAAACGAACCAAGCAATTTAATTAACGCAGGCATTTACTGGTTTTCCCCAAATATTTTTGGCGCAATAGAGCGAACTGAAAAAAGCAGCAGAAACGAATTTGAAATAACCGACAGCTTAAACGAGTTAGCTAAAGAAAATAAAGTGCAGGTTATTGAATACACTGGACTATGCCTTGACATTGGAACTGTTAAAGACCTAGAACAAGCTAAACAGAAAATTAGCAAAAATTAGTTAGGGTTTTATTCTAACTTTTTGCCCAGGCTTTAGAATAACAGGCTTGGTTTTAAACACACTCTTCTCAATTTTTTGCTTGAACTCTTTTGGATCCTGCTGAATCATTTTAAATGTGTCAAAATGCATTGGAACAGCATACTTTGGCTTCATGGTTTTTACCGCACGAATTGCGTCCACACAATCCATTGTGTAAGTTCCGCCAATTGGAAGCAATGCAACATCTGCAGTAATTTCTGAAATGCTATTAATTAAAGCTGTGTCCCCAGCGTGATAAACACTTTGGCCTTTGTAAGAAATAAGAAAACCAAGTGGATAAAACGAATTAGGGTGGTGTGCTGGCAATGCCTTAATCTGCAGGTTCCTAAGAGTTATTTCCTGATTCATTGTTATTGGAAACTTAAAGCGCTCTGGAATGTTAAGCTCTTGTAAAAGGTGAGCGTGTGCAACAACACAACAATTATCTCGTGCAACAATACTCTCAATTGCCGGCTTGTCAAAGTGATCAAAGTGCTCGTGGGAAATCAAAATCAACGCTATATCCTTAACGTCCTTTGGACTGGCACTGCACTCAACCATTCGCTCAAACCCAGGCCTATCGCCAGAACTGCCAAAAAAAGGATCAACCAATATGTTTCTACGGGAAAAACCTATTTTGAAAAAAGAATGGCCAAAATATTGCAGATCAATCATTTACTCCCCTAAATAACTATCCAATAAACAGCATTTAAAGCCACCAGTACTGGTAAAAAGGTTTAAATTCCTGAAAGGGGTTATTTATACTTGGGATTAAAATGAGAATCAATAAAGTTATTGTGCTGTTTTTTCTACTGTTATTTAGTGCACTTGCAACTGCACAGGTTCACCAAATAACCACTAGAGCAATACAGGTAAATATTGATGAAGCAGGAGACGCCGAAATAACTGA
>JASLNX010000128.1 GCA_030745815.1 archaeon | reverse complement strand
AGGGCAAAAAATTCTAATTCTGGCAAAACGAGAGATTGCAGAAAGCGTAAGGAAAATAATTTAAGCCGCTCGTCTTCTTCTACTCAAAACCGGGGGCTTTGACCTCAAATGAAATGGCCGTCTGTTTATTTCAGGATGCCTTGGGCCAAAGGGTTCACGACGTTGATGGCTCATTGGCCCAGACCACGTCAGTCTTTTACGATAATTTGGAAACCTTAGTCTGGCATGCCCTGCCAAATTTCCCTTAGCAAACCTCGGGTCCCTGGGGATGCGAGGCAGTATTCTTAGAGGCCTTTGTCTTCTTGCAATATTTCTAACTCCAATTCTTGAAATAAGGCCTGCGAAGAACTGAAAAATGAATCCAAAACCAAAAATTCTAGAAAGCGTACTGGAACGCTGATTCGCTGGCCTAAGCGTTGGATTGCGCTGCATTTCAATACTTCTAGCAGCCCTTGCATCATGCCTTCTTGCATTACGCTCAGCATGCGCCTGCTCCCTAAGGTCTTTTGCTTGATTATAAGCCATTAAAACGCCTTAATTATTGTGTTCTTGGATTTATTTAATTCTTTTGGATACCCCCTATGAAAAGCTTTAAATAAAGAAAGGGGTTAAAATTTACTATGAGTGAGTTACTTCACGGCTGCGGATGCGGCGGAGACGAAGAGGGCGAAAGCCCTAAAGGCGAAGACGAAGAGTAAAGCATTTAGCGAAAGCTCTGCGTTCTCAACTTCTTTTTATTCTTTTTCTTTAAACAATTACTTAAATTTAGTTAAAGATGGCTGCGGTAGTCTAATGGTTAGGATCTTCGGTTGTGGTCCGATGGGCCCGGGTTCAATTCCCGGCCGTGGCCTTCTTTCTTCTTTTAAAAGTGATTTACTTCACAAACAGGCCCACTAAAACAATTGGTGTCCTTGGAGGAATGGGCCCAGAAGCTACTGCCCTGTTTTATCAACTGCTAATAGAACAGTGCCAAAAACAGTACGGAGCACAGCTTGACGAAGACTACCCTGAAATCCTAATTTACAACCTTCCAATACCAAACATTTTGAAGGGAATTAATGAGGGAGACCGGGTTTTGAATTGCCTAGTTGGAGGAGCCAAAAGACTGGAATCTGCAGACGTGGATTTTTTGGTAATGCCATGCAACACGGCCACGTATTTTTATGAAGAAATCGTGAAAGAAATTTTCATTCCATTTCTAAGTATAGTAGCTGAAACAGCAAAGAGAATTAAATCTCAGGGCTGCAAAAGAGTTGGCTTGCTTGCAACAGAAACCACTGTTCAGACTGGATTGTATTTCACTGAATTGGAAAAAAACGGAGTAAAACTAATAACCCCGAAGAATCAGGCAGTGGTAGATCAGGCAATACTAAACGTTTTGGCTGGAAAGAAATTGGCGCAGGACAAAAAAGCTCTTGGGAGAATTGTTCAAGAAATGGAAAAACGTGGGGCTAAGGGAATAGTTCTTGGCTGCACAGAACTTCCAATTCTGGTGAAACAAGAGGATTTGAATATTAGAGTGTTTAATTCACTTGAAATTCTAGCAGAAGCAACGATTAATTATTCAATGCAAAAAGTAATTGTTTAAATAGTATTTAGGGCTAAAAATAGGTGATAGTATGGGCTTCAAAACAGTTCGAGGGATGCAGGATTTCTTGCCAGAAAGAGCGGCAAAGAAAAAGTGGGTTGAAGAAACCTGCAAGAAGGTTTTTGAGAGCTATGGCTTTGCCCCAATGGAAACTCCGACAGTAGAAGATTTTGAATTGCTCGCTAAGAAGGGAGGCGCAGGCGAGGCAATAAAGGACGAAATTTATTACTTTAAAGACAAGTCAAAAAGAGAACTTGGCCTGAGGTTTGATTTAACAGTGCCACTGGGAAGAGTTATGGCGTCCAACCCGCAACTAGCAAGACCCTTCAAAAGATATGCAATTGGACGAGTTTACAGATATGACAGACCGCAGGCAAAAAGGTACCGGGAATTTACACAAGCAGATTTTGACGTTTTAGGAAGCGACTCCCCACTAGCAGACTTTGAGATTTTGTCTGTTACAATTGATGTAATGCTGGCCCTTGGATTTAAGAAAGGGGAGTTCACAGTAAAAATAAACAGCCGGCCGCTGCTAGAAGAACTTGCGCTATGCTGTGGAATTGAAAATAAGAAAATTGTTGACTGCTTTAGGTGCATTGACAAGCTGGACAAGATTGGAAAAAGCGGAGTGGAAAAAGAGCTCAAGGAAAAAGGAATAAAAACACAAATTCTTGGACAGCTGTCTGTAAAAAGTCCAAAAAACCTAAAACTCAAAAACCCAGCTCCCTTAAAAGAAATGATTGGGCTTTTGCGCCTGCTTAAGAAAAACAAGCTTGATGGATTTGTTGAACTTGACTTAAGTCTTGCCCGTGGCTTGGAGTATTACACTGGAATGGTTGTAGAGGTAACTGTTGCAAACAGCCCGAGTGTTGGCGGGGGTGGCAGATATGATAAGCTGGTTGAATCTTACGGCGGGAAAGAGACTCCTGCAGTTGGCTTATCTTTTGGAGTGGAAAGACTTTTGGACTCGCTTGAAGAAAAACTTGAGCCAATGGCATCTGCTACGCTGTTCCTTATCCCAGTTGGAGATAAGGCAGTTGAAGAGGCCTTAGAAATTTCTTCCAAGATAAGGGCTCTTGGTG
>JASLNX010000127.1 GCA_030745815.1 archaeon | reverse complement strand
GGGTAAGCAGCTGGGCAGCCCTTGGATACCCAAGTAAAACTGAGAACTTCAAAAAGTTCTGGCCTGCCGCACTAAACATTGAGGGAACAGACCAGTTCAGGGGCTGGTGGAACTCGGAACTAATCCTTTCAACAATTGCATTTGACAAAAAGCCATTTGAAACAATTATGGTGCACGGTCTAATAACTGACTTGGACAAGGTTAAGATGAGCAAGAGTCGCGGAAACGTTGTAACTCCAAAAGAAGTAATTGAAAAGCACAACAGGGATTTCTTACGGTTTTATCTTGCAAGCCAGTCACGCGGTCAAGACGTAACATTTAGTTGGGACGCTTTTAGGGACATTTCAAGATTCTTTAATACCCTCTGGAACAGCTTCAACTACACAAGCCTTTACCTTGACCTCAACCCAGAAAAAGAGAGCAAGGCAAAACTTGTTGCAGAAGACAAGTGGTTCCTAAGTAAACTCAACTCACTGGTTGAAGAAGTGAATTCACACTTTGAAAACTATGAATTCTTCAAAGCCTGCTCTGCAATAGACTTCTTTGTTTTAGAAGAACTCAGCAGAACATACATAAAACTTGTTAGGCCAAGGGTTGGAACAGATTCAGGACAAGCGGTTTCAGAAACACTTAGCCAGGCACTTTTTACTCTTGCAAAGATTATGGCTCCAATTACGCCACATCTTTCAGAATACCTTTACCAAGGCATAAAGCAGGGAAAAATGCCTGAGTCAGTGCACTTACTTGAGCTGCCAAAGGCAAACAAGAAACTGGTGGACAAAGAACTTGAAAAGGAAATGGCTCTTTGTAAGCAGTTAGCGCAAACAGCTCTTTCCATTAGAGAGCAAGAAAAACTCAGGCTGCGCTGGCCGTTAAAGGAAGTGGTTGTTCAGACCAAAACCGGAAAAGAACTTGGGAAAGTCAAGGGAATTCTTGCCAAAATGTGCAATGTGCAAACTGCCAGCGAGGTTACATCAAAACCAAAGGGAGATTTTGCGGAGAAGGAGTTTGAAGGCCACACCGTTTTACTAAATAAAGAGGCGGACGATGAACGAAAAGAACTGTGGGAACTAATGGAACTCAGGCGAAAAATTCAAAGCATGCGAAAGCAAGCAAAGCTTGTGCCACAGCAAACAGTTAAGATGGTTATTGGAAGTAGCGACGAAGGCTTTCTTAAAAAGTACCAGAAGGAAATTGAGGAAAGTACAAACACAAAGATGGAAATCTCCAAACCAGGGGAACTGGAAAAGCTGCTTGAAAGAGAGTTTTCAATCGAATTAAAGGCCTAGTGAAAGCTTTAAATACTGTTTCTGAGCCAATTATTTCATGTTAAAGCTTCGGCCTCCAAACTGTAATTAATTCAACTGTTTTTTAGGGAGCCGTAAGAATGCAATCGCCAGAGGGTGAAATTTTATGGAAAAAGTAAAAGACTTTCAATGGAAAAAAGGCATGACTGTCAAAGAAATGGTTAGAGACTTCCAGCAACTTGGATTTCAAAGCATTGAGCTTTCAAGGGCAGCTGAAGCCATAGTTAAGATGAAGAAAAACAACGCAAAGATTTTTCTAACATTTACCTCAAACATGGTCACCTCAGGCCTAAGGGGATTTTTTGCCCAAATAATAAGGCTTGGAATGGCAGACGTTATTGTTACAACAGTTGGAGGCCTTGAAGAGGATATAATGAAGGCAACTGGTGAAAATTTTGAAATTGGAAGATTTGAAGCAGACGACGTGGAACTACACGAGCAAGGAGTAAACAGGGTTGGGAACTTATTCATTAAAAACGAAAGTTATATGGCGTTTGAAAACTGGACAGCGCAAGAGCTAGGGAAGCTGTATAAAAAGAAAAAGCGCTGGGCTGTTTCAGAAATGCTTCGAGAAATTGGCCTTGGATTAGACGATGAGAACTCAATTTTATTCCAGGCGGCCAAAAACAATGTTCCAATATTTTGCCCTGCAATAAC
>JASLNX010000126.1 GCA_030745815.1 archaeon | reverse complement strand
TCGGCCATTTCAAAAAAGTCCCTTGGCAAGCGAGAAAAGACCTTGCTTAAAAAGGACGCTGAGAAAATTCTTTTAGCACTGGAGTCTCCAACTGAACAGTGTAGAAAGCTTGCGTCGCTTATTGAAAACGGAGCTGCGTTTCATCACGCCGGATTAATGATGAAGCAAAGGGGAATTGTTGAAGAAGCGTTTAAGGAAAACAGGCTAAAAGTTATTTCCGCCACGCCAACTCTTGCAGCAGGGGTTAACCTTCCCAGCCACACAGTAATTTTGCCTTCTCTTTACAGATTTGAAGCAGGAGGAATGGCAAGAATTCCTGTGCGGGAGTATAAGCAGATGGTGGGGCGAGCTGGCAGGCCAAAGTATGATTCAGAGGGGCGTGGGATTTCAATTGCAAAGGGTGAAGTTGACGCTGACGACATAATGGAGCAATATCTTAAGGGCGAAATTGAGGAAATAACATCAAAACTTGGAATTGGATCAGTTCTAAGAATGCATCTTCTCTCCCTTGTTGCAACGCATTTTGTTTTTGATTTGCATTCAATGGAAGAGTTTTTTGGCAAAACATTTTACGCAAAGCAATATGGGGATCTTGCAGAACTTCTTTCAAAAGTTCAGGACGCCCTTGGGCAACTTGAAGAGTGGGAGTTTATTGAGTCTGATGAGAAAAGAATTCTTGCAACGCCTCTTGGAAAGAGAGTAAGCGAACTTTACCTTGATCCAATGACTGCGCATTCAATGGTTGAGGCAATGTCTTCTAAAAAAGAGTTTTCAGATTTTTCATGGCTTTTTCTGTTTGCTCAAAGTTCTGAATTTAGGCCGTATCTTTCGGTTCCCAAGAAAAGAGAGCCTGAACTTTGGGAGCAGCTGCAGCTTAATTCCGCGCAGCTTCCAATTGACCTTGAGAATGAAATGTATTTTGATTTAAATCTTTTACGAAAGTTTAACAGTGCAGTTCTTTTAGAGGACTGGGTGTCGGAAAAAAGCGAGCAGGAAATTTTAAAAGAATTTAATACACAGCCCGGAATTTTGCACTCAAAGCTTTTTGTTTGCGACTGGCTGGCGTACTCTGCTCTTGAAATTGCAAAGCTTCTTTCTTTTCAGAATCATTTTTCTGCACTTTCAAAGATGAGGCGGCGTATGAAGTATGGAATCAAAGAAGAGCTTGTTGGCCTTTGCGAAGTAAAGTATATTGGGAGAGTGAGGGCAAGAAGATTGTGGCGTGCTAAAATTAAAAGTGTTGAAGACCTAAAGAAGGTGGATAAAAGGGATTTGGCCAGAATTATTGGTGAAGCAGTTGCGTCAAAGGTAAAGGCGCAAATTGGACAATGAAACTTCAATTCCAACAACGTTTTTTATTCAAACACAATATTTATTAACCAAAAAGGGCTTTTATTATGAGATAAATTGCTTCTTTGGAGATGAATGTGGTGGAAAATCAGCCAGCGGAGACTCAGTTGGGTTTGGACCCAAAATCTTCCCCTCTTGCGCCAATAGTTGACGCGGTAAAAAAGGGTTGCTTTTTCTTTGAAGACAAGTATTACCTGCTTTTGGACAAGCTAAACAAGTATGTTCCAGTTTACAAAATTGTTGACCCAATTGACAAGGTTGTTCCATCATTTCTTCTCTTGATTTCACTTGTTGTATTGTTTATTCTTCTCTTTGTGGTATTTAATCCGTTTGCTCCTGTTCCAGGGTTTGAGACAATTATTCAGATTGAAAACCAAGGCGGGGACACGCTTGAAGGGGTAAGTATTAAACTGAGTTCAGACGTCTTTGGAGATGATATTGTTGATTTAACAGACGATTGGGGGCAACTTAAGGTAATTCTGCCCGGGGAGGAAATAACCGCAACCATTGTACTTATGTTTGATGGTTATGAGACAATTACGCGGGAAACAACTCTTATAGCGGACGAAACCAAAATTTTTAAGTTGTCAAGTGAAATAATTGACCTTCAGCCTTCAACAGATCAAAAAACCGTAAAGCTTTACAATTCAAAAACAGGAAGCCTTATTTCACAGGAAGCAACCGTTGAATTTAGTTGCTCAAGCAACCAAGGAGACCCGCCTCGCCAAACAAGAAGCGATGGAATTTTTAAGGTTAGTCCACCAACAAATTGTGGCCTTTTAGAGGCAACAGTTACTGCAAGCGGTTTTAGAATTAAAACAAAGTATGTTACTTTGGGCACAACAAGAATTGATCTTGTGCCAATTGAATCTGAGGGAAAAATTTCCGTAAGCGTAAGAAATTTTGACGGTTCAAACGCAGCCGATGTAAGGCTTTTACTTATTGATTCCACAACCGGCGGCCAGGTTGGCTCTGGCAGCACAGCAAGCAGTGGAACACACACTTTTAATGCAGTAGGGCCAGGAACTTACAGTATAACTGCTTCTCCAATTGGTGATGGTGCGGCTCCTCAAACAAAGACAGGAATAGCTGTTACTGCGGGGGACACAACATCTGTTTCAATAGATCTTCCAGAGGTCTTGGTTGGACAAAACCTTTTCTTAAAAATTGTTGACTCAAATAGTGATCTTCCAGTAATTGGGGCAACTGTTTTCTTTTACTTTAACAACGAACTGCTTGATTCAAAAACATCTAATGTTGATGGAATAATTAGGCAGGCAATCTCAGATGACGAAAACGCATACATTGGAGTTGTAACCCACAATGATTATCTTACAGCTGTTGTTCCAAGAATTCCAGTAAAGGATTTGTCAGACCAAAGCCCTTATCTTGTTACAGTAACAAGGCGAACAAGGGTTCCGCCGCACAACCGTCCAACAGTTTATGTTAAAGTTAAAGACGAAGACGGTGTGCCTGTTGATGATGCAATGGTTTGGGTGTATGATTCAGACTATCCTGAAATTCCATTAAACCACGTTGCGGCAAAAACCAATGTAGACGGAAACTATGCTTTTGAGTCTCTTGGGCCGGGAACATACTTTGCAAAGGCAAAGAAGAGCGAGGCCGAAGGGCAGTCACTTCCAACAGACGCCGCTGCCGGGGAGTTGGTGGAAATTGATGTAACCCTTGTTCTTGGAGTGGGAGAAATTGAAGTAAAGGTTTATGATATTAAAAGCAACAGTGACCCTGATCTTCCAAGTGCAACGGTTGAATTCTTTAACACACTTGATGATAGCCTGATTACATCCTGTTTAACAGATATAGACGGAGAATGTTCTTCTGGTGACATTCCAGCTGACAAAATAGTTTACGTTAAGGCATCTCTTCAAGGCTATGTGCCTGCTTTTGGTTACACTGAAATTGACATAGTTAACAAGGGGAAGACAGATCTTGAAATTGGGCTTCTTCCAGTGGCCTCAATTGATTTGACCAAGAAGGTTGTTGTAGAATTTGACAAGCTTTGTGAGGATGAGGCGTGTGATAGTACAGTTGACGCTCTTGAAAGTAATGATGAAGGGGAAGGAACACTAACTTACTATGCAAGATTTAATCTTATACTGTCAGCTGATGATAGTAATACGCCGTATTCTGAAATATGGCAACATGTTAGGATTAATGAAGATTGGGTTGGAAAAAAGCCAGATATGTTACCCTCCCAAGATTATTTGTTGAAAATAAAAGACGCTATTGCTCCTGCTGCAAAATCAATTAATTTATCAAGCTGTTGGGATGAAACAAGCAATTTTAGCGTTCCAACAGAACAAGATTGCCCAGACAACCAATCTTACAAAATGCTTAAGGCGTCCTGGGATGAGTTGGGGCGAATTGCTATACCGGTAACTGTTAGGTTTGTGGTTGAAGAAGGGCTTGAAGATGGTCAAGAAGTTAAGATGTATTATCAAGCCAGGGCTGATTACGATGGTGACACAATCCAAACACCTGAAAAGGTCAAGATTTTTAAAATAGGAGAGGTTCTTTGTGCAGGAAAGAAGTTTGCATGGCGCCTTTCCCTTACAAACCTTGAGACAGGTGCAAACCAGCGCATTTTAACAGGGGACGATGAAGAATATGACATTTCTGTCTCCTCACGCCACCGGCTTGACTACTGGATTTACAACTGCTCTGCTGTAAGAGATTGGGATACAGCTATTCTAACTGCAGAAAACACCCATCCAAATTCAGTTAAGCCAATTCAGCTTACTGACTCTGCCTGGGCGCCGGTTGTTACTCCCTTGGACATTTTCACAAGAAACATCCCAATGGACACAGATATTAACAGTGAAGAAGGGGACGAAGAACCAATTTACTTCTTTACCTTGCTTGAAACAGGCGGAAGCGCAACAGATCTTGTTCTAAACATAAACGCATTAAACATGCCGTCCACTACAGATGACGACGGACACGAAAAAACAATCGCATTTAACATTATTGCAGACGGAAACATGCAGTTTAAAAATCTCCCAGCAACACTTTCCGATGTTGTGGTTGGCCAGGATCTTTACGGCCTACTTGTTGACAAACAAACAAGTTCGCCAATTGAGAACGCAAACATTGAACTTAAGATTTCTGATACCCTTACCTTGCCCGCGTCAGGCCCCACATCAGCTGCTGGGCTATTTTCATTCTCAGGCCTGCCTGCACTTTCAGGCATATCTTCAGTTACACTAAAAGCAAGCAAGGCAGGATATGCCCCGCTTTCAACCCGAATTAATGTTGGCCCAATGAGCGTTGTATGGAGCCCTGACTTTAAGTGTATTGATGTTGACAACAACAAGATGTATCTTAGAAGAGATCTTGCTGACAGTGACACCTTTAACGTAATTTCAGATGACTGTAATAGAAAAGTTGAGATAATGCTTGAAAGCGAGCTTGTTGTGACATCTCCATCTGGTCAAGTATTTGAAATGCTTGGAACAGACAGTGAAACAGTAGATGTTACAGCGCAGTTGCCTGCAAACAATCCGGGGTACCCAATGGGAATAGGTGAATATTATGTGCATATTAAAGCAAGGTTTGATGAAAACGATGACGGGCACTTTACTGCAGCAGATGGGCCATACTCTGCGCCGCTTAAAAAGGTAAGAGTCTTTATGACTGATCCCAACAGTTGCTTTAGACTGGCAAATCCAACTAATCCAGATCTCACCAGTTGCTCTAACGCATCAATTGAAGATTGTGCAAAGAGCTCTTATGATATTCAGGCAGATACAGATGCTGGACTAATAATTAACAACTGCTTTAGGTATGTTGAAGACATTGAACTGCCAATGGTTGAAACAGTAAGAGTGCACGGCACAAACCCAGAGGTTTTCTCAATTGACCTGCCTGATCTTTTAAGAGACCCTCCAATTAAGACTGTAAGGTCATTTGTTCCAAGTAACCTAAATGTTATCGGGTCTTACCCTGTTAACATAACTCCTGACCAGGGAACTGTGAGTTTGCAGTGGGTTGATTTTTATATGACTGATGGTAATCACGAGAAGGGAGACAGGCACAGGGTTTGGGCACAAGTTCAAAGAGATGGCTGTACCGAAGCACCAGCAAGTTCAGTTCTTGGAGACTGCTTTAATATTACCGGGCAATACCCGCATACCTTAGCAAACGCAGGCTCACCGCTTCCGCACCCGATTGTAAGCAATGTTAATGATTCAACCAGTGATGGTTGGGTTGACACAGACACTTATCATCCTGCTAGTGCTCAATACGATACTGACGTAACAAACGCTCCAATTTGGCAAGCAAGGCACAATATATGTGGAGGGGCAAAAACGTGTGCGGTTCCAAATATGCCAAGTTCAAGGCCTTACTATGCTGCAAAGAACGCTGACAAATTTATTTTGGAGGTTGAAGGAAGCAACACACTTGTAAAGCAAATTACTTGGGAGTACTGGAATTATGATATTGACCACCAGGGAATAATAGACTTTGATTTAGTGAACCAGTCTGTTTCAGGCGAAACATATGCTCTTTTGAAGGTAAATGATACGGTTACTGGCGACCCAAGCCAGGACAATGAACCAATTGACTTTGACTGGACTGTTAAGGCCTGGGGTTCAAACGAAGACATTAACAGGGAAGATATTGTTATTAGCAGTCCGCTTGCATCTATGAAAATAGCCGGAATCTCAGCCAGCCCAGACACAGTTCCAAGAGAAAAGTTATATGACGTTGATCCAGCTCTTGGCGATTTTGCAGATAATCCACCAATACTTGACGCAGACCCACAATTTATAGCTCTTGTATCTGATCTTGGAACCGCAGATCTAAATATTATGGGGTTCGGAATTACGGCTACAGGAACATGCACTAACAAAATGTTTGTAATGTATCACTCTGATAGCTGGAAGTTTGGAATACACGGGCAGGGTCCAGGTTGCACAGGGGATGTGTGTGAGGTAATCTTTGCAGATCCACAGACGGTAAATGCCATTGCTGTAATTAACGAGGGAGACTGTGATTTAAGCGTTAGTAACTTTTGGCAGGACGTGTACACTAAAACAGACAATGTTCTTTTGGGAACGGACACTAACACTGGCACAATTCCAGCAACTTCAAACCAGGCAACAGTTGACTCGTTTTCTATTGTAATAGATGCCCCAGAGGATTATGACACAATAACTTATACTGTTGAATCAGCAACGCCTGAAGTAAACATTTCATTTGATGGTTCTGAGAACCCGCGAAGTACAGAGGATGCAAGCTCAAGCTTTACTGCGTTAATTTCCTCAAGGGTAATTCAAAGGGTTTTAGGAGAAGAATATTTCCACATAAGACTTATTGGAGAAAAGCAAACAGAGTGTTATGCATATGATGGAACATTTGGAGTAACCGGCGCAAAGAACAAGCCAAGAGTGCGCTTTAACTGGAACTGGGATGAAATAACTGTTGATACTTGTAGTGCTGATAATCCAGATTACATCTACTGTGACGCAACCCAGTTCACAACCTCACTGCTGCACAGAATTGAAGCAATAAGGGCTCTTGCAGAGGACGGAGTTGAAACAAATCTTGCAGAAATACATTCACTTAGAACGTTTAATGCCCATATCATGCAAGACAGCATTACTCCTGACTTCAGGTCAGACTTAAAACAGTTCTTACTGTTTGAACAATTTGCACAGGATCCGCGAGAAACCCTTTTAAGCGATGACCACCCGTGGCAAGAGTATCTTGATCATGCAGGAGACTTTTCAGGTCTTACATTCAACCAAACAAACTTTACAGCCGGGATATATGAAGTGTTCATAAGCTTTAATTTTGATGATGGCCGAGCAGCAGGATTTAACGACTTCCAATTCTTCTTTGGAACATGCGGCGCTAGTGATTGTGACGGTGTTGACTTACTTGGAACAATTAATCTTACCTTTGTAAAGAAGGCAGACCCGCCAGTAAATAATCCTTTGTACAGGCTTCCAATTAACGGAACTGTTGGATGGACCGATTCAGGTTATGATAGACAAGGTTATGGAATTGGCTTTGACACATCTGGAGTTGCAGCTGGATCCCAGGTTATTGTTGCCAGTGAAGTTGGTGAACCAGTTATTGTTGCAGATGCAGAGTCAACTGTTGGAGATGTTGAAGTGGTTCTAATAGAAGATTTCCCAACTATAAACAATATAGACAGGGGTGAAATTTTCTCAATAAACCGCAACCCGACTAGTGGGGACCCAGAGGACTTGGTTTTTGCGCCAAGCATTGCAACTCCTCTTCTTCTTGAAATTGAATCAGAGAATGATATTGCGGAAGCATTCTATTATCTTAGAACGCTTAATGGGGCACTACTGCCAGCAACCAATACAATAATGAACTTTTGGACAGGAGCAGGAAGTTCAATGGGCGAACAACCAAATAACTGCATTACATTTAACAACGCAGAATTGCCTTTCAGACAAAGGGATAATCCGGCAACAGGATTTACCGGCAGTTGTGCAGAAGAACAGGCTGCTTCAATACTCCAGAGCTCATACGGCTTTAATTATCCAGACGTTACAAACGGCGAAAAGATGTTCTTTGAAACAATCTTCTTTGTACCTGCTTCAATTAATTCTGATGGAGTTGTATTGCACGACAGTTGTGCAAACTCGGCAAAAGCAACCTTCTATTCACCAAACGAGTCTTCAGGAATTTCACAGATTGGGCTAAGTGATACCACCGGATATAGCACAGTGTCTATTCAGGATGTTATTGATTTGGTTGAGTCAGGTTATGTGTGCGTTTCAGATGACAGTACAAAACTTTCATTCTGGTGGAATCCTCAAAGGTTACTTAAGGAACTTGACGCAATAAAGGGCGCAATTCCTAATTGGGACGCTGGACCAGACGGCTTAAAATGCAATGTTTCACCGTTTGGTGACGCTGGTCCAATGGCTTTAACTTAAAGAGGCGGGGCAATGTATTTCACCATAAGCATTTTTTTAATTTCCTTATTGGGCATTGGCTCATCTTTTACTGACATAAAAGAAGGCAGGATTCCAAACATGCTGGTGTTGCCAGCTGTTATAGCCGGCTTTATTCTTGCCGTTCTCTCACAGGCAAACCTTTTCCTCTTTGCATCAAACGCAATTATTGCATTTGCATTTGGTTTTGTTCTCTATCTTTCAAGAATGTGGTCTGCTGGAGACAGTAAATTATTTCTTGCGTTTGCAGTTCTTTTCCCGCTTGCATCTTTTCCATCAAACTTTGTTTTCTTCCCAGCGTTCTCACTAATTCTTAATTCATTTATTCCGGCCTTTGTTGCATTGTTTGCATTAGCAATTCTTAGAACAAGCACAAGCCAAAAGTTTGATGCCCTAAAAAAGGCCCTTAATCCAAAAACATTGGTTTCACTTGCAGTAATTCTTTTTGCATTCTACTGGGCACTTTACTATGTGCTTTCATTCCTTTCAGTTCCGCTGGACTTTTTCTTAATTGTTATTATTCTCTTCCTAATGGTCTCATTGCTTGAAAAGGCCTTTCCAAACAAGCTGGTTATAGTTTCAGCAGTTGGGGGTGGCCTGCTTGCCGCTGTTAACTTAACAGAAGTTTTAAAGCCCGATTTCTGGGTTCTTTTCGTGCTAATCTTTGCATTAATGGTTTTTCTGCGGTTTTTCATCCTATACCTTGGCTTTTTTGCCTTTGGAAAAAGAGTTGAGATTGCAGGCATAAGGCCTGGAATGGTGCTTCTTGAAGGAGTCTATGAAAAAAACGGCGCTCTTGAAAAAAAGAAGCTTTTCTTTCCGTCCCTAATAAATGCACTTCAAGACATTAAAACAAACTATGTTTTTGATCTAAGTTCAAAGGGCTTAACCGAAGAAAATGTTAAGGTTCTTCTGGAAAAAAACAAGGCAGGAAAGGCAAATTTTCACTCTCTTTTGGTTCAAGAAACACTTCCCTTTGCCCCGCTTCTTTTTGCAGGCACAATAATCACCTTCTTTTGCTCAATCTTTCTTCCCTGGTGTTAGTTTCTTTTAAATTAATTTCACTCCATTTATCTGTAGGGGTAAAATGTCAAATACTGGAAATATTGAAATTAACGGGAAAGAAAACTTTGCATTGGTATCAGTTAATGCAAAAATCTATTCTCTTGCAGTTGTCTTTTCAGCAGCTTACGTAATGCTTGAAAAGGCATTTGTTGTAATTGACGGCGATCCAAAAGAACAAATTGTGGTTTCATTAGAGCCAAAGAACGGAAGGGACGTTAAAGAACTTGCCCAAGAATTTAACGAACAGCTTGTTAATTTTGCAGTAAATATTGAGCAAAGCCAGGCCACAAAAGCAGTTCGAGAAGAGTTCATAAAGCAGGCGTTTATAACGCACTCGCGCAAATAGGTGATTAAAATACACCAAATAAAAATTGAACCAGATAGCAAGAAGGCACTTCTTGACCTAAACCCTTATTTTTATTCCAAGAAAGCAATTAGTGAAACCGCTCTTGCTTTCAAAGAAGTTTGCAAAACAACAGTTAAAACAGAGAATAACAGAACAATTGTAGAGCTTTCACCAATTGGAAGTGAAGACTGCGAAGAGCTTGCTAAAAAGTTTGCAAACTTTGCCCTCTCAGTTAGTAGGGAGATGCCTTAATGCAGTTCAATAAATTTTTTGTGCACAAAATAAAGCCAGATGTTTTTGTTTTAATAACTGATGCTGGAAACTGGCTGCAAGTAAGCGAGTCAGAACTTAGCGAGGTAAATGCAGGCAAGCCCGAAAACGAACTCGTCAAAAAACTTGAGGAAAAGAAAATCATACTTACTGACAAAAACAAAGAATCCCTTACCGGCGACTACAAGAATCTTTTCAACCACCTAACTCACGGAATTTCTCTGCACATAGTAAACCCAACAATGGCCTGCAACCACTCCTGCCACTACTGTTATGCAAACGCCCCACCGGTTGGAACAAAGAACGCGGCAATGAGCGAGAAAACAGCAAAAAAAACAGTTGATTTTATTTGGCAGAGCCCAATGAAAAATATTGTAATAGAATTTCAAGGCGGAGAACCGCTTACCAACTTTTCAATAATCCAATTCATAATGGATTACGCTAAAACAAAACGCCCGAAGAAAAACGTTCACTGGAGAATGGTAAGCAATCTTTCTTTAATGGACGAAACAATTGCTTCCTGGTGCAAGAAGAATTCCTTGCTTGACATTTGCACAAGCCTTGACGGCCCAAAAGAGGTTCATGACAAAAACAGGCCAATGCCTGGTGGAAGTCACGCAAAGGTAGTTCACTGGATTAATTCTCTTAAGAACGATTTTGGGTTTGAGCGAATTGGAACGCTTTGTACAGTTACAAAAAACAGCCTTCCTTTTGCAAAAGAAATTGTTGACCAATACCTTGACCTAAACCTTCCAGACATTACGCCTGTTGCAATCAGGCAAATTGGGCGGGCAAAAGAGAACTGGCAAAACATTGGCTACAAACCAGAGCAATATCTTGAATTTTGGAAAAGCGTTTTGAACCAGTGCATTGAAAGTACCATCAACAAAAAGCAAATAACTGAACAGTTTTCCTTAATGATTGCGCAAAAGCTAACTTCTCCAAAACCGGCCTTTCACACATGCTTTAGTAAACCGTGTGGCGCTGGCCTAATGCAGGCGTCCTACCAACCTGATGGAAGTGTTTACACTTGCGACGAAGGAAAAGCAGAGGAAATTTTTAAGCTTGGATCAGTTGAGCAAAAGTATGCAGACGTTTTTGCATCGCAGAGCGCTCTAAACATGGTTTCAATTAGTTCCTCTCTTGGAATGATCTGCAACGAGTGCAAGTGGAACCCTTTTTGCGCCTTTTGCCCGGTGATGGCCTATGCTTCCCAGGGCAGCCTTGTACCCCTGCTCTACAACAACGCAGACTGTGTAATTAGAAAGGGGCAGTTCTCAGCAGTTTTTGAAAAGCTTTTCTCGCCCGAAAAGAAAGCATTAAGTCAGTGGCTTGGCCTAAGCAAAGCTTTATAAAATTCAAAACAGTTTATTATAGTGATTCTATGAGCGGTAAGATTCCTGCAATAAAAAAGACAATTTCAAGCTATCTGAGTGAAGAAACAGGCAGAATTTCAAAGCATTCTCTGTTGTCTCTTGGAGCGATTCTTGCAAGCGTAGCTTTGGCTACATCAAAACTTAAAGAGGTTAATGCACAAACCCTTCACAATCACACTCATTTGAGTACTCCACCGCCTCCACCACCGCCACCACACTATTCATATTAATTTTTGGACGGTGCGTTTTCTTTCTGGTTTAGTTAACCGAAACATATAAATATTCGCAATTCTTTATTATAATCTGGTGTTATTTGGTATGGTACAAGCTCCTGGTTCAGCGAAAGCGGCAAATCTTGCGCAAATAAAAATGCTGGTTAAAGAAGCCTCAGAAGAGGATAAGAGAAAGAAAAAGGTTTTTGTTGTAGCCGCAGCAGTGGTCTTGATTCTTCTTATTGGTTCAGTACTTGTTTATTTACCAACGCTAGTTCCTGCTCCTCTTCCTGATCCCTGTTCAAACGGAGTTCAGGACGTGTCAGAGGTTGGAATTGATTGTGGCGGAACGTGCTTTAAGCAGTGCCTTGACGACTTTGAAAATGATGACAGCAGGTTTTTGCTTTTTTCCTCGGCAATTGATGTGGCTGTTGATGACAAAGACAGAATTTACGTTGTGGACAGTAAAAAGAACCGTGTACTTATTTACTCACCAGAACTTGAGTACCTTGCAAATCTTGGAGCCACAGGCTATACTGCCAAGGGCAACACAAATGCGGATTTCATAAACCCAAGGTCTGTTTTGGTATTAGAGGACAAGATTTACGTTGGTGACAGATTTAATCTTAGGATACAGGCATTCGGAAGAAACCTTGAATTTGATTCAACAATCTCAAAGAGTGACTATGATTTGCATAGCAACTTAGAAGGAATAGCCGTATTTGACGGAAAGCTCGCTATTGCGGGTTTCCCAGGGGATATTGTGGATGTTATTGAAGTTGGAGCGCCCTCGGAAAGCTGGGAAATAACCGGAGTTAACAAACCAGAGGACGTTTTCTATTCCGCTGGAAAGATTTATGTAGCCGATTCCGGGAACAACAAGATAAAAGTTTTTGATATGGCTGGCAATTTAGAGCAAGAACTTGGGGGCCTTGGAAACACCAAGGTAACTTTCAGGGACCCAGCAGCAATTGCAGTACGAGGCGGAAGAATCGCTGTTGCCGACAGGGGAAACAACCGTGTGCAGGTTTTTGATTTATCCCTTGGGCATCTTGCAACCATTTCCCATGAATTTGACGCCCCTGCAAGTGTTGACATAGACTCAAAAGGCAGGTTTATTGTTGCTGATACTGGAAACAACAAGATTGTGATATTTGATTCCCAATTCAACTTTGTTAAAGAGCTTGAAGGTCTGGCAATTTCACAATATGCAAATTATTACTTTAGTCCGAGATATATGGCAATCGGAAGCGACGGAACCATTTTCGTAAGTGAAGAAGAAAGGAGCCAGATTATGCTCTTGGACTCTGCCGGCAAATACATTGGCGAAATTGAAGATGCAAGCGGCTACAAGTTTGACCTTCCAAGGGATTTAGTAATTGATTCAAGAGGCTGGGTATTTATTGCCGACAAGGCCAATCATGCTGTTGCCATCTTTAATGACAAAGGAGAATTTGTTTACGAAATTGGTGGAACAAAGGGAGCAGGAGATTATGAATTTAACAGCCCAAGAGATGTTGCCCTAGACAGCGAGGGAAGGATATTTGTAACTGATCGTCAAAACAGTCGCGTGCAAGTTTTTGATTCCTCTTACAATTATCTTGCAACAATTGAGGGAAATGAACAATTTGAGTTTAAGGAGCTAAGTGCTGTAACAGTTGATTCAGAAGACAACATTTACGTTGCAGACAGCAAGAGTTCAAACATTCACCTGTTCAACAAAGAGCTTGAGTTTGTAAGAGACATTGATGCAGGAAGCGACATAGTTGAGATGGAAGGCGGCATTGAGATTGATAGTAAGGGAAGAATAATTGTTTCTGATATGGAGGATCATAAGGTAAGAATGCTGGACCCAGAAACAGGCGAAAATATTAAAACTATCGGTAGCTTTGGCTGGGAGGGGGACTACAAATTCAACTGGCCACACGGCTTGGCGATTGCCTCAAATGGTGACATATACGTCGTTGACAAGGTTAACAGAAGGCTTCAGGTTTACGATTCAGAATTAAACTACAAGTCAACAATCTCCGGCGGAGAAGATTGGGACATTACTACTCCGCAATAGCTATTTGCAAAGTTTTGCTATCCTGAATTTTCCCATCATTTCTACGCCGTGAGGGCCTCCGGAAATTTCTTCAGCAGAATACTCTTGTCCACAAAGGTGCTCGCCATGGTGCATTCCTGTAATCCAGTTGCTTACAAACGTCACATCATAAACGCTTTCGTCAAATGCAACAAGACAGGTTCCGCTTTCTTCAAACGATACCTCAAGCTTTTCTATTGTAATGCATTCACTAGAAGGATTTCCCAAAAACAGGTATCCAATAAATATCACAACTAAAAAAAGTGTGGCAACAATTGCTTTCTTCATGGTTCTATTTACGTCAAAAGGTATTATAATATTTTAACCCGCCAATAGTATCGATTGCATGAATATCCTGGCCCCATTTGCAAAAAAGAGCGAAGTAGAGCCTCTTACAAAGGCCGGTGCAAGTGAACTCTACTGCGGATTGGTTGATAGTGCTTGGCAAAAAACTTATACTCTTGTAAGCAGCATAAATCTGCGCCATGACAAAATTGCAAACCTTGAATCGCTTGAAGAACTCAAGCAGTCGTGTGAAATTGCGCACTCCCTTGGTTCGAAGGTTTTTCTTACTCTAAACGCACACTTTTACTCTGAAAAGCAGTTGCCAATTG
This sequence comes from archaeon, assembly GCA_030745815.1. GTDB lineage: Archaea > Iainarchaeota > Iainarchaeia > Iainarchaeales > JAFCCZ01. Next base: position 2,796 of record JASLNX010000126.1, on the reverse strand, counting down.
TAATGCAACAAGCAGAGGAAGCAGTTAAGGCAGGGGTTGACTCACTAATAATTGCCGACGCATCCATTATCTCAAAAATTCACAAAGAGTTTGACGTTGAAATTTCGTTAAGTACTGGAAACCCTGTTTTTAATTCCCAAGCAATTGATTTTTTTGCCGACTTAGGCGTTTCCAGAATGGTTTTCCCAAGGCATTTAACGGTTGAAGAAATTAAAGAGCTTGCAGGCCATGCAAGAGAAAAGAAGATGTCAACAGAGTGCTTTGTGCTAAATGTTATTTGCCCGTACATTGATGGGCTTTGTACCTTCCAACATCTTGTAGAAGAGTCCCTTGGGTTTACAAAAGCAACTTCTCTTGCCTGCAGGGCGTCTTACAAGGCAACGGCATTAGGTAAGGAAAGCGATGAAAAGAAAAGAATTGCAGAAGGGCACGCTTCTTTATGGTCTAATTCAATAATGCGAGACTGCGGGCTTTGCGCAATTCCCTTCTTTAAAAAGTTTGAAGTTGATTCAGTAAAAATTGCAGGTCGCGCTCACTCTCTTGAAAAAAAGCTTTCTGATGTTAAGGCAGTAAAGCAGGCAATTGAACTTACCAATTCAAATGCTTCCAAAGAACGCTTTAGAGAACTTTACTTTGAACTTTTTCACAACAAATGCGATTACAAAAACTGCTATTATGCAGGGGTTGGTTTTGAATGAATTTACAAAAGGCCTTTTTTGCAGAAACTCTTCCCTTGCTTTTAGAGAGCGACCTATCGGATTTTGACAGGGTTTATTTTGGGCACGAGACATGTGATAGAAGACTTCCTTCTCTTAAAGAATTAAGCGAAGCAAAAGAATTATGTAGAAGAAAGTCTCTTCCTTTCTCCCTTGTTACTCCGTTTTGCACTACTGCTGGAATTAAAAAGTTGGAGCCGCTTCTAAAATCCCTTTCCAGGGACGACGAAGTAATTGTCAACGATTTTGGAGTACTAAAACTTGCTCATGAAAATTCAGAGACTGAAATAGTGTGTGGCAGGCTCTTAAACAAGCAGTACCGTGACCCTGTAATCGCATCTTTTGACATGGCGCCAAGCGAACTAAAAGAGCATCTTAAAACAAGTCAGGTATCAAGTGGCCTTTTTAGAGAACTTCTCAAGGGCTTTAATGTTAAGAGGGTTGAACTTGACAATTTGCTGCAGGGAATCGGAACAAATCTTGTCGGCTTAGATCTAACTGCGTCTCTTTATCATCCTTTCACTTTTATTGCAGCAACCAGGCTTTGCCTCTGTGCAAACTGTGACAAGCTTTCATTTGCAAAAAAAATTGGAATTTTCCCGTGCAAAAAAGAATGTTTAAAGTACAGTTTCAAGTTTGAGGCAGAGCAGTTCAAAAACCCGCTTTTCCTTTTTGGAAACGCTCTCTTTTTTGAAAACAAAGAACTTCCAAAAGATTTGCACGAGATTGGAATTGACAGATTGGTTTTCACGGCAAAAGAACAACAATAATTAAAATAATTATCAAAACAATTGTAATTATTCGAAGCGGCTTTTCCCTAAGTGAGTCAAGTAGTTCTGAGCTACCTCTTCCACTTTTTCTAGTTATTGCCATGCCAAGCAGTTCGCGGCTGTAGCGCACCCATGCCTTTGGGTTTTGTAATTCGTTTAGGGCTTCTTTAACAAGTTCTGAATCTGTTTTCTCCCTTGTGGGAATTTTGTCTTCGTCCAAAATCCCTTGGTTAACCGCTCCAAGGTGCAGTTCAATTTCCTGTTCATCAATTTGTGCTTTAATTTCCCAAACCGGGATATAGAAAAGTATTACGTTTTCAACAAGCGCTTTTTCAACAGGCTTTGCGAATTTTTCAGCAGTTTTAAGTTGGCAAACTTTTTCAGCGCTTTTTCCACCAAGGCTTGCTTTACGCAATTCAAATTCTACTCCTTCAGGAACTTCGTTTGAGAACTCGTTTTCGTTAATTGCTGAAATCCCTTTCTCAACAAGTTCTGTTGTTTCAGGGTTTAACACAAGGCGTCCTTTCTCAACACCGCTTACAATATCTTGCCCGTGCTGTTCCTTTTCAGAGTAGGAAACGTAGTCAAATAGATAGTACGGAGTATAGACAACCTTTACTGAGTTAATGGAAACATCTTTCCAGTTCCTTTCTTTGAGCGCGCTTTTGGCTAGTTCCTTAGCCACGTTTGCGTCAACAGAAATAGGCAGAGAAGGGTTGCCCAGATACATAGTTACCTATCTACTGGACTTCTTTTTTCTTAATAATTTTTACCTTGCTCGGCGTAACCAAAACCTTGTCGTGTGAAATTCTGGCAATGTCACCATCTATTTCCTCAGTATTGGATTTTATCTTTGTGATAAGCTCTTTTAGCTTTATCGCGTTTCTCTTGCTAAGGCCTTCGATGTTGAGTAAAACAATGTTTCCTTGCTTTAACTCTTTTACAATGTTCTCTATGTCTTCGTCTCCGTTAAGAGCCATTGGCTTAACAAAAGCGTCTGCGTCATCGTAAATATTTTCGTCTTCTGTATCAAGATTGTTTAGGAATTCCTCTATATCAATTCCATCTTCTTTTCTAAGAACTTTCTCCAAAAAAGCCATTTTGGCATCACCCCATAAATTAAATTGATATTATACCTTTCCCGCAATTGTTATTTTAAAGCTAATGTAGAACTAAAACATAACTCCAGTTTTTCAAACTCTGGCCAAAAAGTAAGAAACCCAAACCGGAATACCGGAAGTGGTTTGCTTCCACAACTCCAAAGGGTTTTATTCTTCCGGGTTATACTATTATTATCAAATTTTTTTGGG
>JASLNX010000125.1 GCA_030745815.1 archaeon | reverse complement strand
CGAAGACGGTGCAAAGTAAAGCTATTTAAAGCTTGCTAAACCCAAATAGTAACGATTACCGGCCATACCATTGGGGAAACACCTGGACTCATTCCGAACCCAGAAGTTAAGCCCTTTAGGGTTTGGTCTTGGCGGTGGCTTTTTAGTTGCAGCCTGCCTGGCGCTGGTAATCATTTGTTCTTATTTTTTATTTCTCTTAGACCTGCCTTTCTGCTTCTGCCATAAACCTGTACTACTTTCAGACCCCGTCCCGCTTCCAACAAGTTCTCTTCTCCGCCCAGTGGGGGATAAAGTACCGGGCTCGGTGCGCCCGATTGAAACGTCTGGACGCGGTTGATGTGGACGCGTATGAGACCGATTGTCTTCAATTCGCCTTTCTTTAATAACAAGTACTTTTCCGGGAGTAAATTTTACAAGATCTCTTGGTTTAACTTTTTTCACGTCAACTTTCGCAAGTTCTAGCTTAGAAAATAGCCTGTGAGGACGCCCCCCTGGCTCCCCGGGAATCTGTTCACCTATATCTTCCTTTCGCCTGTCCCCGTCAGTCCTATCTTCCTTTCGCCTGTCAATATGAACATTGGAGTTAAACGTTTCACCACGCTTAATTGGTCTTCTCTTTGGAGGCATACTAGAACATTGCGCAGTACTCATTTAAATTTCTAACGTGCTTTAATAGAGAATTATGGCCAAAAGCGAAAGTGTTTCGTTCTTTTTTCCCGCATATTACGACGAGAAAAGCATTCCAAAGCTTGCTCGTGAATTTTATTCAGCACTGGAGAAAACCGGACGAGACTTTGAGGTTGTTGTAATAGACGACTGCAGCCCTGACAACGTTGGAGAGGTTGCAGATAATCTGGCAAGGGAACTGCCCAAGCTTCGTGTGGTACACCACGAAAAAAACAGAGGTTACGGTGGTGTTCTGGTTACTGGCTTTGGCGGTGCAAAAAAGACTCTGGCCGGATTTACTGACGGAGACGCGCAGTATTCGGTAAAGGACTTACAGAAGTTTTTGGACGCAATTAAAGAGGCTGATTTGGTAATTGGTTACCGGGTGAAGCGAGCTGACAAATTCAGCAGAACCTTTTTTCAAAAAATTTACAAAATGTTTTTGCTGGTGCTTTTTGGACTGCGAGTGCGAGACCCTGACTGCAGTTTTAAGATGATGAGAGCAAGCGTTTTTCCAAAAATAAAGCCTGTTTCCAAAAGCGGATTTTTTAGTGCGGAAATGCTTTACAAGGCAAAAAAGCAGGGCCTAAAAATTAAGGAAGTTCCAGTAACACATCTTGAAAGAAAGTTTGGGGAAAGCACTTTCTTTGGATGGAAGAGAGTCTTAACAATGTTTACAGATATGCTAAAAGTTCGGTTTAGGAAAACTTAATAATACTTTTACAGCTCTAATCAATTAATGGCCAACTGTCTAGTTCTAGGTGGAAACGGGTTAATCGGAAGCTTTATTGCAGAGCAACTTGCCAGCCAAGGGCACAGTGTTAAGGCCTTTGATAGGTTTAACGGGCAAGACAATTTGAAGAATGCGGCCGGGGTTGAAAAGGTTAAAGGAGACTATTTGAAAAGAGAGCAAGTGAAGAAGGCTCTTGAAGGAATTGAAATTGTTTTCCACAGCCTCCATACGACTGTTCCGGTTTCAAGTATTAAAGATCCATTACATGACGCTGAAACAAACATTTTGCCAGCAATTGGGCTACTAGAAGATTGTGTTGGTGCAGGAGTAAAAAAGTTTGTTTACTTAAGTTCAATTGCTGTTTATGGAATTCCTGAAAAAAGCCCAATTGGCGAGGACGCAAAAACAATTCCTGTTTCGCCGTACGGGGTTTCAAAGCTTGCTATTGAAGAGTATGTTAAATATTTTGGCCGGGCAAAGGGCCTGGGTTTTGTTATTGTAAGACCGTCTGCAACCTACGGTGAAAGGCAGGTTCTTTCGCCTGAAACCGGGGTTGTTGCAAACTTTGTTTTTAATGCGTTAAAAAAGCAGGCGTTGAGCATTCGAGGCAAAGGGGAAGCAGTAAGAGATTTAACCCACGGGGAAGACATTGCAAAAGGAGTTTTGAAGGCTGCGTTTACTGATGCCAAAAGCAAAATTTTTAATCTTGGAACAGGAAAGGGAATTAGCTTAAACAAACTGGCCGAAAAGGTTGGAGAGGCAGTTGGAGAAAAGCCTGAAATAAAGTATGAAGGGTCTTCAAGGGGAATCCAAGAGCATGTTTACGATGTTTCAAGAGCCAAAGAAGAGCTTGGTTGGGAAGCAGAAATTGAAATCGCAGAAGGCCTTAAAAGGTGCGTTGAGAAATTTAAAGAGGTAATTTGAAATGAATGAATCTCAGAAGAAGGCAAGGGATGCGGCCAGAGCAGGAATAAAAGAGTTCTTTGATTTAAAGGAAGAGGAAAAGTTTGTTCCTGGAAAAAGCAGGGTGCAGTATGCAGGAGCCTTCTTTGATGAGAACGAAGTTAATGCGGTGGTTGACTCTTTGCTTGACGGCTGGTTGGGCTTAAGTAAAAGCGGGAGAGCGCTTGAAAAAGCTTTGGCAGAATACGTTGGCGGACAATCCTCTGTTTTGGCAAACAGCGGTTCCTCAGCAAACCTGCTTGCCCTGGCAACTCTTAAGTGCAAGGAATCTGAAGTTAGATTAAAGGACGGAGACGAGGTAATTGTACCAGCGTGCAGTTTTCCAACAACTGTTAATCCAAT
>JASLNX010000124.1 GCA_030745815.1 archaeon | reverse complement strand
CTCCTTTGTCCTTAAACTTTGGTCTTCTCCTTACTGGTCTTGGCATATTAATTTCCTCCTAGGTTTTCTATTTTTTCAATCACAAATTAATTAACTATAGTTAATACTATTGGCTTCTTTCTTATTAATATTAGTTTGCTTGACTAGCTAGCTGTACATCGGGGTTTGATCTGCTTCAAACTTTGTTGTTTCCACCTGGTTTTGCTTGATTTGTTTCAAGTGCTCTAGAAGCGCTTTTTTTGTTTCTTTTGCCTCTTTTTTCAGTGGTTTTGTGTCAAGGTTTAGTGAAAGAATTTCGCTGAGTTTTTCAAGAATTGAGGACGCTGCCTTGTAGTCTGCGGCAATTTGAACATTTCCCATTAAAGAAAATGCATTTATTTTGTTGTCTTTTAGTCCCAGTAAAACTAGTGCTGTTACGCCTGATGTTATTCCTTCTTTTATAACTTGTACGCTGTGTGTTTTTAGAATTTTCTTGTCAATTTCGTCGCTTGCAATGCCGTAAACAATTTCCTTTCTTTCTTTACTTGGCATGGCCCTGATTCCGCTTAATAAAATTACTTTTGCAATCTTTTTTTGCTTTATCCAGTCAACAACTGCGTCTGCGAGTTTTTTTGTAAAAAGTTGTGGGATTATTTGTTCAGAGGTTAATAGCACAAGCTTTTTTTTCTTGTTTATGTAAATTCTACTTGGGTGAACCGGCAGGCCGTGGTGAACTCTTATTATTGGAACAAAAGCTGCTAATTCAATAAATCCAACTTCTTTGAACCCAAGTTTTTCTGCAAGGTATTTTGCACTGATTGTTCCAACAAGGCCCATTCCAAGAAATCCTTCAATTAAGGTAAATCCCTTTAGGTTAAGTGGGCTTTTTTCAACAAATTTTACAAGCTGCGGCTTTTCCTCTTTCAACGATTATCACCGTCTAATAAAGGATTTAACTATTTAATAAGGCTTACTGTTTGCCTTTGAAAAACAGGTTAAATTCACTTAATCTTCATTTTGCGCAGTTGTATTCTCTTTGCCTTAGCCGGTTTTGGAGGGGCGCCTCTTAAGACCTCTTCCCACTCTTCTTCAACCTGTACTTGCCAGCCTTTTCCAGTAAGCCTGTAGCCAACCATTTGCTTAATGTGGCCCCCGCTTCGCATTTTAAGTATTTCAAGCGCGTTTTTTCGCCTGCCCTTGTGCTTTATGTTGTATAATACTACTACTCCGTCTGCTAAAAATTCTTCAACACCGGTTCTACTGTAAACGTCTGGATTTTGTTCTGTTTCTCCAATTACAAGATTTACTGAATTATAAGATTCAAGCATTTCAAAAAGTTCCCTTACATACTTTCTGTAGCTTCTTTCGTTTTCAAAAGCAATTGACAACGCACTAAGGGAGTCAACAGCAATCCGGTCAGGTTTTAGTGGGAGTTTCATCTTACTTAGCTCAATTCTAAGTGCCCCAACCTCTTTGGCAAGGGTTCCTTCAACCATTCTTGCCGTTTTGGACGGATCAACTTTTATTACTGCCATCATGCCTTTCTTTTCAAGCTTTTCAACGTCCCAACCGAAATTTTTAAGCATATGGTGCTTGATTTTAGTGGTATCCTCTTCAAATGAAATGTAAACTCCTTTGTCTCCGGCCAGTGCGCCGTGGTAAAGGCTTTGCATGCAAAAGGTTGTTTTTCCGGTTCCAGCTCCACCAGTAATTATTGTGGTGCTGCCCCTTTCAAGCCCTTCGTCTTGCAGGAGCTCGTCAAATCTGTCAACTAAAACTGGAAGGATTTCAATAACCTCCTCATGCTTTTTAGGAGTAAGGACATCAATGACCTTATTTTTTGCACTTTTCTTTGAAGAATTCTTTTTGAAAAGACCCATATAAAACCACTCTATCTATTATCTACTATCTTATTTTTAACTTTTTCTTTACATCGCTAAGTTTTGCTTGCAACTCCACATTTTTTCCATTATAATACTCCTTACTTACTCTACCCCATGCAAAATAATCCTTTTGCAACTTATTAAGTTGCGTTTCCAATCTTTTCTTCTGCTTTTTAAGGCTTGCAATATCTTCTTTTTCCGTTAGTATTGGCTTAACAACAAATATTCCAATTAATGCAAGTATTATTAAAACTGAAACAATCGGAATAAGGGTTATTGCGTTTGAAATAATGCTATCACTTACAATAATATCAAACTGTGTGTTTGCGTCGTTGTCTTGACTATCAACAACTATAATTGAAATCTTTTTTGCTCCAAGATCTTCTCTTTCAAGAACAAAGGATTGTGTAAATGTTCCATTTCCCTGGGACTCCATTCCCAGTAGTTCCTCTCCAAATAACATTTCAACGTTTGCGTCTTTAACCGGTTGTCCGCTCAAATAGGTTAATGCAATTTCCATTTCAAGGGTTGAATCAACCTCAAAATTTTTGAACTCAGGTTTTATGATATTAATTGCAATTGGTGCCTTTTCAACGGACACGTTTATTCGCCTTTCGCCGCCAAACGTTTCATTAAACTTCTCTCTTTCAGCAGTTACAACGATTGCCCAGTCTTCAATTTTTGCGTTGCTTGGAATGCGATAATTTACAAGATAAACTCCTTCACTAAAATACAACATTTCCAACTTCTTGCCCTCGGAATCCCAAGTATATGCCTTAGCATTATTAACAATTTGGCCGGCATCAGTTATTCTAACACTTATATTAAGGTCTTGCTCACGAAAATAACTTTCCTCGCTTGGACTAAGAAAAGTTATAAGATAAAACTGGCTTTCTCTTGTGGCATTCACCTTTAACTGAAACTTTCTTTTATCAGTGCCTTCTTTTGCCCAAGCCCACCATATTCCTGCCGGATCCAAAAAACTGGTTTGGTAACTAAATGAATACTGTTCGTCCACACACTCAACTTGCGCTCTGGTAATTTCTCTTTCTGCGTTTAAAAAATAAACTTCTAATCCAGTGTTACAGTTTCCACTTACTACAATTTCCTCTCCTTTGAAGAATTCATCTCTTTCAGCTTTAATGCTTAAGGCAGCGCTTGCGCTAATAAAAATGCATAATAAAAACAAGGCTAGTAAAGCAGCCCTATTTTTTGTTTTTTTCATGCGCTTGCATCTCCCTTTGTTTGGCTTCTACGCCCTCAAGCTCTTCTCTAATCTTCTTAACCTGCTTTTCATACTCTTCTTTTGGAATTGCTCCTTTCTCAAAGTAGCTTGTCTGAAGCTCTTTTTCCACTGCAATTAGCTGCTCGCGTCTTTTTGTCAAAGACGACTTTGTCTTTCGCAGGAGCAGTATTTTTCTTCCAACTAAAATCCCAGAAGCTATTGCAATAAGAACAACAGCAATAAGTACGCTGTTTTCTTTAACTATATATCCAAGTGAAAACCCGCTTACTTCAACAATTGTTTCTTCATATCCTTGGTTCCCAAAATCATCCATTGCCGTAAACGAAACTTTTAGCAGCCCTCTGTCTTCTTCAGTTAAAAGATAATTGTCTGAGAAGAATCCAGATTCAGATGCATCAAGGGCAAATTCCACATCTCGTGTTTTGCTTTCCTTGTGGTGTATTAGAACTTTAACGTCTGCATTAAGGACCCATTCGTCATCAGAATAGCTTAGGAAAGTTTTTGGAGCAAGATCTTCGCCAATAGCAAAGTGTTTTCTCCAAGATAATGGTTCAAGAATTTCTACATCAATTGTTGCAGCTTTTACATCAAATTCGAGTTCTAAGTTTCCTGAAACC
>JASLNX010000123.1 GCA_030745815.1 archaeon | reverse complement strand
CCCACAGCTTTTACTACAAGAAGAAGAAATCGAAACAGGGACAGTTTCTGTTTACGTAAAAGACGCTGACGCACAAAGCATTTCCGGCGCAACAGTAATCTTAATGAAAACCGAGGGAATTGAACATACAGAACAGCAACTGGAATACACAAGTGATTCCGGAGCCGCTGTATTTAGTGACGTTCCAACCGGAAAATATTACATTATTGCAAGAGATCGGCAAGGAAGATATGCCGATTATGATAGTAGCATGACAGGCGATGTAAAGGATTTGACAAAGGATTCTTCAATCGAATTCCAAGCAGTTCTTAATTCAAGCGTTGCAGGCACAATAAAGGTTTTAGTAAAAGACTCTACAACAAGCCAGCCAATTGAAGGAGTAGAACTTGTGTTAAAAAAGGACAACACACAAAGAGGAATGGACCAAACAGACTCATTAGGACAAGTTATTTTTAATGTTCCAGAAAACCTTGCATTTGATTTAGAAATAAACCACCCGGGTTATATTATTGCAACAGTAAGTGGGGTATCCCCTGGAGAAAACTTCAACCAAGTACTGCTTGAGCCAGCTACCACAAACAACAGCCAAGCACTAGTAGTTGAAGTAAATGACACCCGCGGAAATCCAATTGATGGGGTAAAATTCGTTTTGAAAAAGTCCGATGGCACAATAATGGGACGCGCTAAAACAAGCGGGTTTGACGGAAAAGCGGAATTCCCAGGACTAGCACTTGAAACATTCTACATTTATGCAGCCAAAAAGGGATTTGAAGGAAAGAACAGCAGCCCAATAACAATCCAAGCAAGGCAAGAGAACAAAATCTCACTAGTTTTAGACATTGGATTTGGAGACCTTGAAGTACTAGTTGTAGACGACCAAGGCGAACCAGTACAAGGTGCATTAGTTGAACTTCACAACATTGTTTTAAAAGAAAGAGAAGAAGAAGCACTAACCTCTCTTGACGGAATTACAACCTTTAACACAAGAGCTGACAAAAAGGTATTCTTTAGAGTGGACGCAGACGGTTTTCTCCCATACAACACTTCAGGAATAAGCCCTGATCCAAACGCAAAGCTTGTAAAAAAAGTTACCCTAGTAAAGGCCGCACCAAAGCTTGAAGTAGAACTTTTAGGACTATTCATAAATGACGAGAAAACATTTGGAAGAACTGTTGCAGCAGGACAAAGCTACACTGCAAAAATCTTGTTAAAAGTTCCAAAAGACAGCCGATTTAACTCAGCAGGAATTCACGTTAGAACAGGCGGCTCAAAAGATGAAAGGATTAACATAATGGAAGAAGACGACCTATACATTAAGGACGTTACAGCCTCCACTCTTAATATTAAAAAAGGAACATCTTACAGCCCACCAACAGGCTACGCTGAAGACAGCAAGCACTTAACTGTTGGAGACAGCAAATGGACAAGCGTTGAATGGAAAGATGTTTCATACGGAGTATATGAGCTTGAAGCAGACATCCAAATAAAAGACAGCGTCTCAATGCAGTCACAAGTACACCTTGCATACAGGGGATGGGGCAAAACAGGAGCATATGTAAGATCTCCAACCGACTCAGCACTTGGATCAGGAGAAACAACTGCCAAAAAGCAAGCCCTCTATGCAAATGCTGATGTTGCAACCTACACAGTTGGTCCAACAAACCTTTGTGATTCATTCTTTTGCAAAAGCTTTACAATAGAAGACATTGCCAAAAACACGGAATTAAGAGTTGTTTCAGAGTACCCTGCCTCAATTACAAACAGGTACAAATTACACTTTTCAATAAACAGCATTGGCGAAAGGCCACAGCCAAACGCAGAGCTTGAAATTGGAAGCGAAAGCGACGGCCTGCTGTTCACAAACTTTAAAATAATTGACGCACTTGGAAGCGCAGCACAAGGAGTTTCCGACTCATACGAAATAACAAAACCTGTTGGAAACATCCACAAGGGAAGCGTAATATCTGGATACGTAGAATTTACAACAGAAAAAGAGGGAGACAACCTTCTAACAATAACTATTAAGAGCGACAAGGCTCCAGTGTTTGACGATTCAATAAACATTAACGTTGACGCAGCAGAACAACTTAGTATTGACATAATTCCAAAAGAAATTGTTCCAATGCTTGACAACCTAGTACTAATTAGGGTAACTGATGGCAACAGCGAAGGATTAAGTAACGCAATTGTAACAGCTTCAATTGACGAAATAGTAGTCTTTAGCTCTCAAACAAACGGCGAGGGAGAAGCAAGCTTTGAACTAGAAGCACCTGCACCAGGGCAAACCCTAACAATTGCAGCCTCAAAGAACGGCTACAAGTCAGTTGAAATGGAAATGCAAATAGACGAC
>JASLNX010000122.1 GCA_030745815.1 archaeon | reverse complement strand
AAAGTTTTCCTCAGTTAAGGGAGCACGGGATAGTAAAACCCTCCTATATTTTGGAAGACTTAGCAAAAACAAGGGCCTACATGAATTAATTGAGGCCTTTTCGTTAGTTTGTAAAAAGAATGCCAAGGCAAAGCTTGTTATTGCAGGAAAAGACTTTGATGGGCTACTCCCTAGCCTTAAGAAAAAAGTAAAGGCGCTGGGAATTGAAGGCAGAATTTTGTTCAAGGGAGAGGTAACTAATAAACAGCTGCTTAATTTAATGGGACAAGCAGGAACTTTTGTTAGCGCGTCACAGTACGAAGGCTTTGGAATAAGTGCAATAGAGGCAATGGCCGCAGGGCTTGTGCCAGTACTTAATAAAATTGATTCATTCAAGAAATTTGTAAAGCCTGGGCAGAACGGGTTCCTTGCGGACTTTTCAAACAAGGAAGAAGCAGCAAAGCAAATGGAACTTGCTTTAAAACTTGGAGCAGCTGAAAGAAAACGTTTGGTTACAAATGCGAAAAAGTTTGCCTCTGGTTTTGACTGGGAAGCAAAGGCAAAAGATCATCTTAAAATTTACTCACAGTGCGGGGTGTTTGCATGAAGAAAACCAAAAAGATTGCGATAGTTTTTGGGACACGGCCCGAGATAATAAAACTTGCAGAACTTGTCAGAATACTCAAAGGCAAAAAAGGAGTCAAGACTATTCTGGTTTACACAGGCCAGCATTACGATTTTAACATGTACAAAATTTTCATGGAGGAACTGGAACTGCCAAAGCCAGATAAAAACCTTGGTGTCAGCGGAGGCTCAAACGCAGAGCAGGTTTCCTCAATGCTTGAAAGAATGACTGACTTCTTTTCAGAGGAAAAAGTTGACATTGTGGTTGCCCAAGGCGACACAAACAGTGTGTTAGCAGCAGCGCTTGCAGCATTTTATTCAAAGGCAAAGTTTGCGCATGTTGAAGCAGGCCTTAGGAGCTTTGATTGGCGCATGCCAGAGGAAACAAACCGAATTATTGCAGACAAACTAGCTGCCTTCAATTTCGCGCCCACAAAAAACGCGGTTGAAAACCTCAAAAAGAGCTCTTGCTGGGGCAAAACGATTTTAGCCGGAAATACAATTGTTGAGTCCGTGCAAAAAAACCTGAAAAAGGCCAAAAGCTCCAAGATTCTAGAAAATCTTGAAATTGAGAAAGAAAATTATGCCGTTTTAACTGCTCATCGAAAAGAGTATGCGGACAACAAGAAAAACCTTAAGGAATTAATTGACACAATTTCTGAAATTGGAATAAAAGTGATTTTCCCAGTCCACCCAAGAACCATCAAGAACCTAAAGGAATTTGGACTTTGGAAGAAAGCAAAGGCCATTAAGAATTTGAAGATTGTTGCGCCAATAGGGTATTTTAGCTTTCTAAAGCTTACAAGCGAAAGCAAGTTCCTGCTATCTGATAGCGGCGGAATTCAAGAGGAAGCAAGCGTTTACAAGAAGCCAGTTATTGTACTACGAGACAATACTGAAAGGCCTGAAATTATTGGGAAATTTGGTTGGATGACTGGTTATGACAAGAAAAAGATTTTGAAGGAAAGCAAGAGGATAATACGAGATTATAGTAAGTTAAAAGCAAGGCTCGCAAGATTAAAGTGCCCGTTTGGTGACGGAAAAGCAAGCCAGAAGATCGCAAAAGTTTTGGTGAAAGCGAAATGAAAAAACTAAATATTTTGTTTAATACCTCGCCAGGCTCTTTTGGAAGCTGGGGAGGCGGAGAGATACAGTTACTTGAAACAAAGCGCGAGCTTGAGAAAATGGGACACAAGGTTAAAATATGGGAAGAGGAAAATTATGATGTGGACTTGTCAGAGTTTGACGTTTTTCACAACTTTAACATCCACCGAGTTAATCTGGAATTTGTTTTGCAAGCAAAAAAAGCAGGCTTGCCGGTTGCAGTTAGCACAATTTACTGGCCTGGCTTAAAAAGCATTCTAAAGTGGGATCGTGGAGTAAAAGTAAAAGCAAAAAATATTGCAGCAGAACTTGCAAGAACTCTGCGAGTTCCAAAATTAAACAAGGCTAGAGAGATTATTAAGAAAGCCGATGTGCTCTTGCCAAACAGCAAGGCAGAGGCAAAAATTCTTGAAAAGCAATTTGGAGTTGACAAGAAGAAAATTCAGGTTGTTCCAAACGGAGTTGACAAGAGATTTGCTGGGGCAACGCCTGGGCTGTTTGAGAAGAAGTTTGGCTTGAAGAATTTTGTTTTGTACGTTGGAAGAATTGAGGAAAGGAAAAACGTTTTGTCACTGGTTAAAGCCATGAACGGAGTTGATGCAACTTTAGTTGTTGTTGGAAAGGCAAAACAGGGAAGCGAGTGTTATTTGAGGAAGTGCAAAAAGGCAGCTGACGGAAATGCTAAGTTTTTGGACCCAATTCCGCATGAAAGCAAGTTGCTTGAGAGTGCTTACGCTGCCTGCAAGGTTTTTTGTCTACCAAGCTGGTATGAAACACCTGGCCTGGCTGCACTTGAAGCAGGCCTGGCAGGGGCAAACATTGTTGTAACACAAGAGGGTTGTGCCAAAGAGTACTTTGGAGAGTTTGCTTCCTACATTAATCCAGAGAGTGTTGATGACATTAGGACGAAAATTTTAGAAGAGATTGAAAAGCCAGGGCCAAAGGGCCTGAGTAGTCACATTGCAAAAAATTTCCTGTGGAAGAATGCCGCGGAGAAAACCGCTGAGGCTTACGAAAAGATTTTAGGGTGAGAGAATGGTGTCGGTTACAAATAAACTTGTTTCGATTATTGTGATTAACTGGAATGGCATAAAATACACAAGGGACTGCGTGAAATTCCTAAGGACGAAAACCTCTTATCGCCCGTTTGAAATAATTGTTGTTGACAACGGAAGTAATGCAGGAGATGTTAAAGAATTAAAGGAACTGCACAATAAGAAAGTTATTGACAAGCTTATTCTTAACCCGGGCAACAACGGATTTAGCGGAGCAAACAACCAAGGCGTTGAAGTTGCAGACGGGGATTACTTTATGCTTTTGAACAACGATGTTGACCTTACAAAGAACTGGCTTTCAACGCTTGTTTCAATTGCAGAGAAAGATAAAAAGATTGGGCTTATTGGCCCAAAAATTACTTTAACCCACACTCCAAACGTTTGCTTTGGCGCCGGAAAGATTACTGACAGCGGAGCATCTGATTTTGGTTACGAAACTAAGCGGTGCGACGTTGAGCAAATTGGTGGGGCTGCATTAATGTTTAAGAGAAGCGTACTGGAAAAGATTGGAGCGCTTGACGAGGGCTTTAACCCAGCTTACTTTGAAGAGTGCGATTTTTGTTTGAGGGCTAGGAAAGCAGGCTTTCGGGTTGTGTTTGCGCCAGAGAGTGAAATCCTTCACTTTGAAAACGCTACTTTGAAGACATTGCCACGCAAGGGGCCGTTTATCTTTATGAATAAGAACAGGATTCGCTTTATGCTGATTCATTTTCCAAAGTTCAGATTGTTAAAGGCCATTCCATACGAACTTGCGAGGATTGCAAAGAGCTTTGTTCAATTGAGACCGCATTGGCTTTTGCAGGCTTACTGGACCAATGTTAAAAATTTGGGCGAGATAATCAACAAAAGGCAGAGATACAAGAAAGGAAATTTGAGGCCTTAAAGCAGGTGTTTTGATTGGAAAGAATTTTAGCTGTTGTTTCAAACCAAGGGGAATTGAATGAGGCAATTTTGCGGGCTGGGGGCGACTGTAAGTTAACTGTTCTTTGTCATCTATTCTCACCAGGTTCTTCGGTGGATGGAAATGCTTTGCTGAGGACTACTAAAGAGCTTTTAACGGAGAAAGAGTTTGAAGAAATTGAGGAAAAGGCTGCCTTTTTTGCACGAAATTGGCACTTGTTTGACAAGAAATTTGCGCAGGAAACAACTTTCAACGGAATTAGCCTTGGGATTTTACACGAAAACGACCTTTCCTATTTTTTCAGAACAACCTTGATGTTAGTTAAGGGGCTTTTGAAGGAAATCAAGAAAAATCCAACGAAAATAGTGGTTAATGAGAAGGGTTTTGTTGGAGAAGCCGTAAGAATTGCTGCAAAAGCTAAGGGCTTTGATAAAATTGAATTTTTGGACTTGCAGGCTGAAAAGGCTTACGACAGGATGCCTAATATTTCAAAGAAAAAGGCAGGTGAATTGAAAAAGAACCTTTCCAGAATTTGGGAGGACTTCTTTGCCCCGAGAAACAAAAACGGAAAAACTGTATTTTTGCGGGGCCGCGGTTATTTGGGAAATCTAGAGGGTGCACTCAGGGAAGAACCCGAACTAAATGTTGTTTCTTTAGACAAGTTTCTACTAAAAACGATTTTGAACCCGCTAAACTTCTATAGATATATTTCCACTCGAACGGTTATGAGAAAAAAGTTCAAGAAATTGTTCAATAAGCTTAGCGCATCCAAACAGTTTGGAGAAAAATTTATTTTTGAAGGAGTAAATTTTAGCAGTTTGTTTGGACAAATGTTTCCACAGAT
>JASLNX010000121.1 GCA_030745815.1 archaeon | reverse complement strand
AATTTTATTAAAGACAGCGAAGTAAAGAAAAAAGAAAAAATTGGAATGCCAGACCATGCAGACGGCCTGATTAAATGCATGAACCCAAAGTGCATTACTTCAATTGAAAAACTACCAACCAAATTCTCAATAAGCCGAGATCCCTTGAAGGCAAAATGCCTATACTGTGAAAAAGAAATGAACGAACAGGAAGTATTCAAGGCCATAAAATAATTTTTAAAGTGGGATACGATGCTTGAAACTGATTTTTGCGGGCTAAAGATGAAAAACCCGACCGTTCTTGCCTCAGGAGTAATGGGTTGCAACGCCGCACTGCTAAAAAGAGTTGCTCGAGAGGGAGCAGGGGCTGTAACAATGAAAAGCATTGGGCCAAAAGAAAAAGAAGGCCACAAAAATCCAACTGTTCTAGAATGGGAACACGGACTAATCAATGCAGTTGGACTGCCCACCGCAGGCTACAAGAATGCTGAAAAAGAATTCAAGGAACTGGAAAAATGCAAAAGCCCGGTAATTGCAAGCATTTACGGTTCAAGCATTGAAGAGTTTACAGAAGTTGCAGAAGGAATTATTGGCTTTGAACCAGCAATGATTGAAATAAACATCAGCTGCCCAAACACAAAAAGAGAAGGGCAGATTTTTGGAACGTCACCAGAGGTTGCTGCAGAAGTTGTTAAAGCGGTTGCAGAAGTCTGCGGAAAAATCCCAATAATGCCAAAGCTTACCCCGCAAGCAAACAACATTGCTGCAGTCGCAGCTGCCTGCGAGCAAGCTGGAGCAAACGCAATCTGCGCGATAAATACTTTGGGCCCAGGAATGGTAATTGACGCTGACGCAAGAAAACCAGTTCTTGCAAACAAATTTGGCGGAGTATCAGGACCTGCAATAAAACCAATTGCACTAAGATGCGTTTACCAAATTTACGAAGCAGTAAGCGTTCCAATTCTTGGACTTGGCGGCATTTCAAACGGAAGGGACGCAATTGAAATGGCCATGGCCGGGGCCACAGCAATTGGAGTGGGCTCTGCAACGTTCTACAGAGGAATTGAAGCATTCAAACTAATATCTGACGAAATGAAAACATGGATGAAAGAACAGGGAGTAAAAAGCATTAAGGAAATTGTAGGTGCAGCACATGATTAAGATGGCCCTAATTGAGAAAATGGGGGGACAAAATGTCAGAGTTGCCACAAATAGTTAAGATAACAAAAGTTCAGCGAGAAACAGGCGAACACCACACCCTCTTCTTTAATTTTAAAGCAGAAGCTGCGCCAGGCCAGTTCCTAATGGTTTGGATTCCAGGCGTTGACGAAAAGCCAATCTCCCTAAGTAAAATTTCCAAAGAAGAACTGGCAATAACAGTTCAGTGCAAAGGAAGCTGGAGTAAAAGAGTTTGCGGCTTTGAAAGCGGAACAAAAATTGGAGTAAGAGGCCCGTACGGAAACGGCTTTTCAACAGAAGGAGTAAAAAAAGCAATAATTGTAGCAGGAGGATGTGGCAGCGCTCCCTTAATGCCACTTGTAGAAAAATGTTTAGTGGAAGGTATTGAAACAAAATTTATTCTCGGAGCGCAAAACGCAAAAAAATTGCTGTTTAAAAAAGAACTGATTGAGAAACTAGGAGATAACTTATACATAACAACTGATGATGGCAGCGAGGGAACAAAGGGATTTACCACACAAACACTTGAAGAGCTACTTGGAAAAGAAAAGCCAGACTGTGTTTACAGTTGCGGTCCTGAAATAATGATGAAGGGAGTTCTTGACATCTGCCAGAAGAAAAAAATAAAGTCCCAACTTAGTTTGGAGCGGTATATGCGCTGCGGTTTTGGGGTGTGCGGGCAATGCGTAATGGACGATTTAATGGTTTGCAAGGACGGGCCTGTTTTTTCAGGCAAAACACTTAGTGAAAGTGCAGAGTTTGGAAAATTAACACGGCTTAAGTCTGGAAAAGAGGTCTCGCTAAAAGAGTTCGGTGATTGGAGGCAGTGTTAATGGATTTACTGTTGGACAACTGCCTTGTACTAATTAGTAACAAGCTACTTCCAAGGCAGCTTCTTATTGAGCGAGGAAAAATTACCGCAATTGCAGAGTTGAACGCATCGCTTCCAAACCTTAAAAGAATTGACTGCAAGGGCAATATTTTACTACCAGGCTTAATTGATGCACACGTTCACTTTCGCTGCCCTGGAGCAGAACATAAAGAAGACTGGGCAACTGGAAGCAGAGCTGCTGTTGCAGGCGGAGTAACAACTGTTATTGATATGCCAAACAACAACCCAAGCTGCACTACCCAAGAAAGGCTTGATGAAAAAAAGCGAATTGCCAAAAAGGACAGTGTTTGCAACTACGCGTTTCACTTTGGCGCATCAAATGATAATTTGGAAAACTTAAAAAATATTGAAGGTGCGACTTCATTCAAAGTTTTTTTAGGAAGCAGTACAGGAAACTTGCTTGTAACAGATGGAGAAAAGCTTGCTAAAATTTTTAAGGTTGCAAAGCTTCGCGACGCAGTTGTTTTAGTGCACGCGGAAGCAGAAGACGTTATTAAAAAAAATACTGAAATTGCAAAGGCCGAAAACTGGAACCACGCAAAGTACCACAGTAAAATTAGAACAAACGAGGCTGAGTCAAAAGCCATTGGCCGCGCTCTAAAAATTCAGGAAGGGATTGGAAACAAGTTGCACATTTGCCACCTTTCAACAAAAGAAGGCCTTGAACTGGTAAGGCAGGCAAAAAGTGAGGGTAGGCCAATTACCTGCGAGGTAGCCCCTCATCATCTTTTCTTGGACGAGTCGGCCACAGAAACCTTGGGTAATTTTGCAAAAATGAATCCTTCTCTTAAAAGCAAAGAAGACGTTGAGGCCCTTTGGGAGGGAATTAACGATGGAACAATTGATTTGGTTGCAACAGACCACGCACCACACACTAGAGCAGAAAAGGAAAAGCCATACTGGGAGGCTCCAAGTGGAGTTCCAGGAATTGAAACAATGCTCCCGCTTCTTTTGGACGCCGTAAATAATGAAAAGCTTTCATTGCAACGGGTTGCAGAACTTTGCTGCAGCAACCCTGCAAAACTTTACGACCTTGAAGACAGGGGAAAAATAAAGATTGGACTGAATGCAGACCTTGTGTTAATTAATTTAGAAAAGGAAACAGTTGTAAAAAACGGTATGCTTAAAACCAAATGTAACTGGAGCCCTTTTGCCACCTGGAAACTTAAAGGGGCAGTGGAAAAGGTTTTTGTTGCAGGAAAGGAAGTGGTGTGATATGGGAGGGCAGAGGCACCATGGAAGAACCGCCAAGAGAGGTCAAAAAGAAGAAAAAACCGCACGGGAGATAAGAGACGCTAGGAAAAGACGGGAAAAACTC
The DNA here is from genome assembly GCA_030745815.1 of archaeon. Classification (GTDB taxonomy): domain Archaea; phylum Iainarchaeota; class Iainarchaeia; order Iainarchaeales; genus JAFCCZ01. The sequence continues at coordinate 10,624 of JASLNX010000121.1, read as the reverse complement.
GCTAAAAAACAAGGTAAGAAAAAGGGTACTGGCGGATTAGTAGCCGTAGTGTCAGCCGGAGTAAACCCCTGGGTTCCAAAAATTACTAACGCCAACCTTAAACGATTACAGCGTGGGCAATCGACAATCTTTAGAAATCTCAGATACGAGGTAGACCTAGCACATTCAGCATTGCCTATGACTATTTTCATCCGCGTTACTGGGGGAGCTGACTTTGTAGGATTATTCAATATTGATTTAACGACAAACCCAGGAACTATCGAAAGGATGTCCAAGGACGGAAAGTCCATACCGCCCAAAGCCGCAGAAACTGAAAAAACAGAAAAACCAGTAAGGCTGCAGAGGCCAAAGCAAACAGGCTCACGGTTAAATATCACAAAATTGACAAAGAAAGTCCTTATAAAGTTGGGGACCTGGCAAGATGCAACAGTGGGAAACTGGACGTTTAAGCCGGACAGACTGAATTACCCTACTCCTTCTGACAGCGGAATTGTATATTTCAGGGTATTTTACGACATTAAAAACACCACAGGGCAAGATCAAGACAGGTGCATTTTTGAACTAAATTTAAGACGTAAAACATTAAAAAAAGCGAAGGAGAATTAAAGTATACACTAAAAATATTGAAGAATCAAGGAGGAACTAGAAATGAATTCAAAAGAAACACTATCCAACGAGTTATTTGATATTGGGGCAGTAAAGTTTGGTAAGTTTACGCTAAAGAGCGGACTTAAAAGCCCAATCTACATAGACCTCAGGGTTTTGGTTTCATATCCAAACGTTTTGAGGAATGTTGCAGGAGAGCTAATAAAGATTACAAAGCCGCTGCATTTTGACAGGATTGCAGGAATCCCGTACGCGGCAATTTCAATTGCAACCGCTGTTTCACTGCAGGCAAACTATCCAATGATTTATCCAAGAAAAGAACAAAAAGGATACGGAACAAAGAGGGCAATTGAAGGAGTGTACAAAGAAGGTGACACTATTCTGGTTTACGACGATTTGATTACAACCGGCGGAAGCAAGTTTGAAGCAATCGCTCCACTGGAAGACGCAGGACTAAAGATAACAGACATTGTTGTGCTTGTTGACAGAGAACAAGGCGGCAAAAAAGAGCTTGCGACAAAAGGATATAATCTACACACAGTTCTAACAATAACCGAACTGCTTGACAACCTAAAAGCAAGCGGAAAAATAACTGAGGAACAGTTTGGTGAAATAAGAAGCTATTTGGAAGACGCAGAAAAATGGAGTGAGGGAAAATGAACTACGTTGATTTACTTATCAGATCAAGCGATGAAACAAAATCAATTGTCTGCATGGGTGCAGACCCAGTTCTTGACAGGATTCCAATTGACAAGGGAGGCATTGAAGGCAAGATTACAAGATTTTACGAGGAAATCTTGGAAGCCTGCCAAAGTGAAGGTGCTTTACCTGCTGCCGTAAAACCAAACTACGCATTCTATGCCCAGTATGGATTTGACGGACTAAAGGCATTGAAGAAGGTTTGCGAAAAAGTTAAGGAAAAGAAAATTCCACTGGTTCTTGACGCCAAAAGAGGAGATATTGGAAAGAGCAGCGCAGCCTACGCCAGAGAAGCCTTTGATTTCTGGGAAGCAGACTGCGAAACCATTGCTCCTTATATGGGAACAGACAGTGTTATGCCTTTTATTGAAAAAACAATTGGAAAAGAGCAAGGAGTATACATTCTAAATAGAACTTCAAACCCTGGGGCAAGCGATTTTCAGGACATTGTTTCAGACGGCAAAAAGAATTTCCAAATTGTGAGCGAAAGTATTGTTAAGTGGAGCGAAACGGCACTTGGAAATGTTGGTGCAGTTGTTGGCGCAACCTCAATGGAAGAACTTGGAGAAGTGGTTGAACACTTTGTGAAAAGTGGTAAACAGATCCCACTGCTAATTCCAGGAGTTGGAGCACAAGGCGGGTCTGGTGCAGACGTTGCAGCAGCTTTGAGAAAAGCAAGTTACAACCTAAAGCTTGCTCGCATTAACTCAAGTTCAGGCATAAACTATGCTTACGAAAAGCAGGAAACAGACGACTTTGCAGGAGCCGCTGCTAAGGCAATAAAGAAACTGAACGAGGAAATTGGACAGTTGGAATGAACGCAAATTAAAAATTGGGGCAATGGGAGCAAAACCATTAAATAGCTCCTCGCCTCTTTTCTTATTCGATTGTTATGGACAACTACACAAAAAAAATGAAGGCAAAGCCGTTTGACATTGACGCAAACAAGCTAATTGCAATTCTTAAAATGGCTGACGCAAAAGAACTTGGGCTGTTCCCACTTGACAGAGTAGAAATTAGCTGCCCTAGAACAAAAAGAAAAACAGCCTGTGTTGTTGACATAACCAAAACAATGCTTAAAGATGGGGAAATTGGAATATTTACTGATGTAAAAGAAAAGCTTGGGTTGAAAAAAGGGGAAAACGTAATAGTTAGGGCTGTGCCCTCACCTGAAAGTGTTTGCTTTATTAAAAAAAAGCTTGATGGCGGCACATTAACAGAAGACGAACTTAAAGAAATCGTGCGCGACCTTAGTGACAACAAGATTAGCGAAATTGAAGCAGCAAGCTTTGTTAGCGCAGTGTACGTTCACGGCTTTAGCTTAAGTGAAACCGTTGCAATGACAAAAGCTCTTGCCAATGACGGCCTTAAAATTCACTTTAATGACGACATAGTACTTGACAAGCACTGCATTGGCGGCACAAATGGTAGAACCACAATGATTATTGTGCCAATAATTGCCGCCGCCGGATTTAAAATTCCAAAAACAAGCAGTAGAAGTATTACTTCATCAGCTGGAACAGCCGACGCAATGGAGGTTCTTGCAAACGTTTCGCTTTCAATTAAACAAATTAAAAAGATTACCAAAAAGGTTGGCGGGGTAATTGCATGGGGTGGGGCATTAGAACTTGCCCCGGTTGACGACAAAATAATCCAAATAGAACACCCGCTTTCACTTGATCCCCCTGGCCAAATAATTGCAAGTGTTATGGCAAAAAAGGCAAGTGTTGGAGCAAAATATTTAGTAATTGATTTGCCAGTTGGCCCGGACGCAAAAATTCACAGCCGCGACCGCGCAAAAGATATGGCAAAGAAATTTATTGCCGTTGGAAAGGAACTTGGAATACGCGTTCAGTCGGTCATAACTGATGGAAGTGAGCCACTGGGAAGGGCGTTTGGCCCTGCACTTGAGGCAAAGTATGTTATGGAAACACTTGAAGGAAAACGCTTTGATAATCTTGCTCAGAAAAGCTGTGAACTTGCCGGTGTGTTATTTGAAATGGCTCACAAAGTAAAAAAGGGCCGAGGAACAGCTTATGCAAAAGAACTTCTTACATCCGGAAAGGCTCTTGAGAAGATGAAGGAAATGATTAAGGCCCAGGGCAAAAATGTGTTAAACAGTTCAGAAATATGCGAAGCAAGGTTCAAGAAGGTTGTAAAGGCAACTATCCCCGGAGAAATTGGTGGGATAAACATGAAAGAGTGCGCTAACCTTGCAAAAACTGCTGGCGCTCCAGCGAACAAGAGAGCAGGAGTTATGCTACTTGTTGAAGTTGGAGATATGGTTAGAGTTGGCCAGCCACTCTTCCAGATTTATGCTGAAAACAAGAGAAAGATGGATTTGGCAATAAAGTTTGCTTCAAAGAAGCTAATTGTTGAAACTGAAAAAATAATTCTTGAAAAATTTACTTAACTCATTTTGTTAAACAGGTCTACAAAGTCTTTGCATGAAAGAAGGTTAACTTTTGTTTCTGCAAACTCGCTTGATTTAATAACTTTAAGTGCGATCTCTTTGTTAAAATCCGAGCCCATGAACTGCGCGCAATTTTTTACCGCGTTAAGCATGTTTTTGTTTTGGAACCTGAAAATTGATTTCACAAACTGTTTGAAAGCGCTCTCATTTTTTGCTGTTCCAAACCTTTGCACTGCCTTTAGTTTAACCATTGAAGAGTCTGACTTTGGGCGTGGAAAAAAGCTTTTTGATGGAACCCTGTAAAGCGTTTCAATCTCAAAATTGTACTGTGTTAAAACTGGCAAGGCATTGTAATCCATAAAGCCTGGTTCCGACACAAACCTTTCTACAAACGCACTCTGAAAAACCATTACACAAAGTTTTGGCTTTAGTTCATATAACCTATACATTATTTCTGAAGAAATTGTGTACGGCGGAAAAGCCACTACCTTGTTAAATTCTCCAAGTTCGGCCTTCAAAAAGTCTCCTTGAATAAGTTTTAGATTATCTTGCGGTAGTTCTTTTTGCAAGAGCTCAAAAAGTATTGGGTCAAGTTCCACTGCAGTTACTTTGCATTCTTTTAACAGCTCTTTTGTTAAAAATCCTGCTCCAGCACCAATTTCCAAAACAGTATCGCTCGGCGTAAGTTCCGCTTCCTTGATCATTTTTTGAACTATGTCCTCGTTAATGATAAAATTTTGGCCTGTTTTTTTATTTGGGCGAAAACGATATTTCACCATCATTTCGTTTAATTCTGCAAATAGATTCATAGGCAATCTCTACCTTCTTTGAAAGCCATGTGGCTTTGGTGGCGGCCTTGCGAACAAATAGTGCTTTAGGTCATCAAACTCTAATTCTTCAAGAATCCTCTTTACCAGGCTCCCAAGAGGGTTTGGAATTAGCTTTACTCTTGCTGCAATGTCTTCAAACGATTCAAACGGCTTTTTTTGCCTTTCTGCAAGAAGATCTAGCATGTGCTTTTTTCCAAAACCTGGCAATAGCTCAAGCTGGTGTCTTTTGATTGTAATTGAACCAGCTTTGTTGAAGAACTCAAGAAAATCTTCGTTTCTTTCAGTAATTGTTTTTTCAATGGCCTTATCAAGTTCTGAAATGGCAGTACTTGTTAGTTCCTTAAATGAAACTCTTCTCTTAATGTATTCAATCTTGTCACGCTCTTCTTTTCCAACGTAAATCTTTTCGCCGATTTTGAGTTCAGATTTTGGAACAACCTCTAAGAGGGTGAAAAATTCGGTTCCGATTATCTGTGCAAGCGGTTCTGACTTAAAGCTATTAGATTTGCCTTTTGGCAAATAATCTAGCACTATAGCGTAGTCTTCGTTTGGCATGACCTATCCTCTCTTAGACTTTTTATTCCTTCGAGTACTTTTTGGTAATCTCAAGGGCTTTTGCAAGGTCTTCATCTGGAATGTCTGCGTTCTTTGGAACGAGCATTTCCATAACCTCTTTTTGCGATGGAAGCACGTCGATTATTTTGGTTATGAGTTCCGGTGTGAGCGATTCAATTGCCGAAAGATCTGCCTCTAGCTTCTCTGTTTGTTTTGGTGTAGTCTTTGCAAACTTTTTTGCGTACTTTAGTGCTATGTCTTGTTCGTAGTTAAGTTCTTTGTCCTTTTTTCTTTCAGAAAGAATCCCTTTCACTTTTGCAAGCGAAACCGGTTTTTCTTCAATCAATTCTTCTCCAATCATCCTGCCACCTTCACGTTCATATTTTTCAAGTGCGCTGGGTGCACTATTAATGTTCTTGGGGTTTTTCCGTCCCTTACTGCAACCTCGTAAACTGCACCTCTTTTTCCAACAACCCTTCCGGCAAATCCTTGGAATTTAGCCGAGGGCATGCCTGAGTGAATGCTTGACTCAATGTGAATCTGCACTCTGTCCTCTTCATTAAAAGTCTTAACCAGCTGTGAAACGGTCTTCTTTCCCTTTGACCTAAGCTTTCTTCTGGTTTTGGATCTTTTTCCCTTTGCTTTCTTATTAGTCATAAATATCACTACTAAATCAATAACGCAATAAAACATAACTTGTTGGAAACATTTAAAAAAGGACGCAAAAGCACGGTTTCCTGCCCTCAAAAAAACATTTACGCAACCAGCGTAAAGGCCCCGGCCAGAACAAACAGCATTATTACCAGCGCAATAATTTGCTTCCCCAGCCTATGGTGTTTTCCGGCAATTTCCCAAATAAATTCCCGCCCAGCCAATTCAAAAGCAATTATAAACACGGCAAACAAAGCAATTCCGCCAATGTTTTTCAAAATGTCAGATGAAACAAACTCAAAGGGAGTTAACTTCACAATAAAGAAAGCCGTTAACGCCCAATCAATACTTAGAAGAGCGTTTCTGAAATCATGCATTGAAAACATTCAAACCAAGCAATTAAAGCATTAACAAGTATTTATTGGTTGGCACTAAAAACCACCTATACCTTTAAATATAACTTCTTGCTTTTATTTTAACATATTTTATTAGAGGTGATATCATGAAAAAAAAGTTTTTGCTGGCAGGCCTTTTAGTTGCATTGGTTTTGCTTTCCGGGTGCATAAAAGTAGAGCTCAGGGAAAACATTGCTGCTGACGGCATGTCAACAATGAATATAAAATTGGATATGTCTAACTTTCCAACCCCAGATGGTGAACAGGAAAGCGGGCCATGTGACAATTTCAATGAGCAAACAGGAGATGAAATGTCAACCTTACCTATAGCACTAACAAATATGGAGTGCACTAGTGAAGGCAAAGTGGCAACCATTACTGGGCAGCTTGACAGAAAAAATTCCCTTGCTTTGACTATTGATGAGGGAACCTACAGACTGGACGTAAAAAAAGTTATGGAAGAGTTCAGTTCAGGAGACACAGCAGATCAGCAAATACCTACAGACCCCCAGCAGCTACAAATGCTAAAGGCCTCCGGTTTTGCATACGACTACTATATCACGCTCCCTGGAACAGTAACCAAACAGGAAGGCGGCGAATTGCAAAACGACGGCTCAGTTAAATTTGACTTGATTGACCTACCGGCTGAAGCATATGTTGAATCATCTACAGCAGCTGGTCTTTTCGGATTCGACACCACCACCATTATAATCGCGGTTGTTGTTGTAATAATCGCTATTGGTGCAGCAGTAATAATGTTGAAAAGGTAAGTATCCTTTTCAATCTTTTTCTTTTTTTTTAAAAAACTTACCCGTCAGGCCGTTTAAAGTCTTTGCAGCCTCCGCCTTGCCAGAAACAATAAATAGGGGTTTAGACTATAATAAATTAGATGAAGCGACTAATAAAGAAAGTAATAACGCCTGTAACAAACTTGTTTAGAAAAGTTGGAATTGGAAACAGGGAGATTGGACAAGACCCAGCTCACGAACAGAGTTGGGCGGGGAAGAATTCACTAACCTTAAAACCTACCAGCGGCACCCCGAATTAAGAAAACCCAGGCAGAAGGCCGGCAGAAAGCGACTTAGACTAACCAAGGCTCGGGTTAAAAAAAATCCATAACCCTAAGGCTTGTGCAGTCACAAAATTCCCTTTTTAAAGGTTTCCAGCGCCTTTTTATATAGGCTTTTTAAACTATTTAAAGGTCTTAAAAATCGAGGGTGATGTCTTGTGAAGTATACTATTGTAAATTTGGTTGCGAGTGCGAATTTGAATGCGACTCTTGACTTATATAATCTAGCTATTACTATTCCAAACGTTGAGTATGAACCAGAACAGTTTCCTGGTGCAATTTTGAAATTAAAAGAGCCAAAGGTTTCAATGCTTTTGTTTAAGAACGGAAAGGTAATCTGTTCCGGGGCAAGTACTGAAAAGCAAATTGCGCAGGCAATTAGAAAGGCAAGCAAACTTATTCACGAAATTCAAAAAACGGTCAAAATCCAGAAGACTGTAAAGTACACTGTTGTAAACCTTGTTGCTACAGCAAACTTGGGCCAGCCGCTTGACTTGTTCCAGACAGCTTTAAAGCTTGACAATGTTGAGTACGAGCCAGAGCAGTTTCCAGGAGCAATCCTAAGGCTTTCAGATCCAAAGCTTACACTGCTATTATTTAAGAACGGAAAGATGATCTGTGCTGGTGCAAAGAAAGAGTCTCTTCTGAGAAAAGGCCTAAGGGTAACTCAAGAACTTGTTCTTGGAAAGAAGAAAAAGGCCGCAAAGAAGCCGGCAAAAAAGGGCAAGGCAAAGCCTGCTAAAAAGGCAGTAAAGAAAAAGAAGAAATAAAATAGCAAAGTGTAGCCTTCACTGCCGGTTATGAAGGTTTTTAAATAACCTCTCCCATTAGTAAACAAGACACAAAAAAGTAAAACGTGGATTGTGAACTTATGAACAAAAAACTTATTTTAATCAGCCTGCTAATAGCAGCCTTAATTCTTAGTGGTTGCGTAAGCGAAACAGAGGAACAGACAGAAACTGCTCCAGAAAACGGTGGAAATTCAGCCGGAGAAGGCGAAGCACCTGGGGAAACTGGTGCTTTTCAGGAGGACGGCTGCGGCGAGGGAACAATGCTGGACGCAAAAAATAGCCTTTGCTGGCAAAAAGACGGTTCAGCATTTAAAGAAACATTCGGTGAAAACGTGAGACGGCGTGATGCAGAAGAATATTGCGCAAACCTTGCAATTGGTGAAAAAAACTGGAGGCTGCCAACCACCACGGAATTGAGCAGGCTAATTACGGAAAACGGGGACGCCGATTACCTAAATGAAAACACCGGCTTTACAGGATTGGAACAACAGTATTATTGGGCCGACGATCTAGAAGAAGAACATGACCTTGCATATGTATATCTGCACCGCAGTGGCATCATCGGAGAGTTGGTTATTGCCGCAGATATGATTAACGTAGTGTGTGCATCCGAACAGTAAATAACCGCCCAATCAGGAAGAAGAAACCAAAACGTAGATTGTGAACTAATGAACAAAAAACTTATCTTAATCGGCTTGCTGGCAATTGCCTTAATTCTTAGCGGATGCGTAAGCGAAACAGGAGAGCAGAACGGAACCGCGACCGGAAACGGCGGTTCAGGTGAAAACGGAGCAGGTTCTGGCCAGGCAGAGGAAGGAATAAAGTTTAGGATTGACCTTGATGATGCTGTTGAAGTAAATGGCAAACTAGCATATGTTGTAGAAGAAGATAGTGAAGATGACAAAGAATTCGTAGTGTACGATGGAAAAGAACAAAAAAAATACGATTGGATACAGAAGCTAGCTAAAATTGATGGTAAATTGGTATACTACGGGGACAATTATGCGGAGAAAGGCTATTGGGTATATGATGGAGAAGAAAAAGCAGGCAGCGGGTTTACTGAAATCGGTGGTAAATTAGCCTATAGGGTTCAACCAGAATATAGTGTTCCAGAAAAAGAAAATTACATAATGTATGGCGAAGAAAAGGTAGGATTAGAATACTACCGCGTTGGAAGCCCCTATGAAGTTAATGGAAAATTGACGTATGTCGCAAAAAAGGGGAAAGAAAATGAATATACCTCTAGAACTTATGCCGGTTACCCATTTGTAGTATACGATGGCGAAGAACAGCCAGAGTATAAAGATATTTGGGACTATCCTTTCGAAGTTAATGGAAAATTAACTTATATAGCGGGTGTATTAGTTGGAGTTGGCGGTGTAGAAAAAGAAGTAGTGGTATATGACGGAAAGGAACAAACACTAGAAGGTGGCGGCAGCACTCGGGAAATAAGTTGTGTGGGTGGGGTTAATGGTAAGCTAGCTTATAGATTAAAAACCTACCCGGAAAACCCCCGACCCTATGAACTAGAAAAACGCAGTACTAGATATGTCATAGTTTATGACGGAGAAAGACAGCCACTATATGATTATGTTAAGTGCCCTTACGAGGTAAACGGAAAATTAATCTATTGGGCAACAAATGAGGATAAAGAATTTATTGTTTACGGCGGAGAGGAACAAAAAAAATACGATGAAGTGGAGAATTTCCTCGGAGTCAACGGAAAGCTTGCTTATGTGGCAAAAGAAGGAAGACAACAGTTTGTAGTATATGACGGAAAAGAACATGAGAAATATTACCAACTTATTGACCAGGATAGAAAGGCCCCATACTTCCCTGACTCATATAATTTATACCTTACTGAAATCAATGGCAGATTAGTTTACAGCGCAATTAAAAAAATAGAAGATGCAGACACTACTTACAATTATGACTTGGAAGAAAAAATATTTATAGTATACGGCGAAGAAGAAGTGGGAACGGAATATCAAGATGCAAGCAGCCCTATCGAAGTCAACGGCAAACTAGCATACGTAGCAAAAGAAGAAGACAAACAATTTGTAGTATACGACGGAAAAGAACTAAAAAAATACGATTTGCTGGGAGGTATTTTGGGTGGGGGTTGTTCCCTGAAGTTCGATATGTGTCTTCTTGAAGTCAACGGCAAACTAGCATATGTAGCAAGGGAAGGAGACAAACAATTTGTAGTATACGACGGAAAAGAACTAAAAAAATACGATGATGTTGAGAGATTAATCGAAGTCAACGGCAAACTAGCATACATAGCAAAAGAAGGAAACAAACAATTTGTAGTATTTGATGAAAAAGAATTAAAAAAATTTGACAGCTAATAGAAAAGCAAAGAATGGATTGTGGGAAAGAAATGAATAAAATAAGCGCAAAGCACTCTGAAACGCTGTTCAAAATCTTTCTAACATTGATAATGAGCAGCTTAATGGCTTTTGTAATTACTGCATTAAATCTTGGAATTGGCCCGGGTTTTTTGGAAAAGGTAATTGTTGCGTTTGCAGCTGGAGTAATCGTAAGCTTTCCAGCCATTCTGATTGCTGTCCCAGTATCGAAAAGGATTGTGAAAAGAATAACCGCCGAAGACG